>CAVGRR010000043.1:0-13870 GCA_963631655.1 Eggerthellaceae bacterium | reverse complement strand
GACTATGCTTGCCATGTTCCTCGTGAAGTGCATTGATTATAAAAAGCGTATCCGATGAAGGCGGACTTGGTTGTCGGTCTGATTTTCAGCATAAGCAGGCCGGAACACGGTCTTTTGATGCCGTAATTTGATTTAAGTGCCGTTGTCATATTAATCCAAATGTTTAAATGTCGGCTTAGGCGTATTCATCCAATTGCACTATTCCCTTAGTGTGAGGTTGTGAATCAATGGACAGAAAAGTCATGATTATTGGTGCGGTGGTCGTGGTCATCGCACTGGTGGCCGCCAGCGCCGCCGTTGTACTGAACAATGACAAAGGTGAGGAGAAGAAAGGGCTGTATGCCCTCGATGCAACGATCCTCGAGGTCGACATGGGAGGTATGAGCGGTACTCCTAAGATGGTCGAGACCATCGAATACATGTACAAGACCGTTTACGGCGACCTGAAAGAAGGCGCCGACAAGCTCACTCTTGCCGACGCGAAGGCCGATACGACCTTCTGGAACACTTACTGCAACTACGAATCCACCGTGAGTGTCGATTCCACCACCGGTGCCATTACCTACAAGACCGTTGTCGATGACTCCGGCAAACTCAAGTCCGTCACCATCGACGGTCCCGCAGATGTTCTCATCGCCACCGGAACCGCTTTTCCGACTGTTGTTTATTACGTCCTTTGTGAGAAATACAACGTCACTCCCTACTCGACCGAGGCATTGAACAACGCAGACCTCGTCAAAGAGTTCCAGGCCGTCAACTACGGTTCTCTGGACCTCGACTCCGTCAAGACCTCCAGCGAGGAACTTGCCAAATATTACAGCTCCAACTACGTTCAGCACTGCACCTCGATCAAGCTCTATGACAAGGAACAGCTCGCGCAGGATATCACCGACGCCTCCGCCGGAGGAAAGAAGGTCATTCTGATGGGATCCGGTACCCTCGACAAGGAAAACAACGCAGCCGTGATCAAGTCCGTCACCGGACAGGGAGGTTATGTGTACTTAAACACCTCCGCCTCCATGCTCCAGACCTTCGCAGGTATCGAACAGGTCGCCACCCTCCTCGGATACGCCGACGAGGTCCAGGATGTCATCGAAGAGTTCCAGCTCAAGCTCTACAAGATCTACTGGTCTGCACAGGACCACACCGCCGAGAAACACAAGGCATATTTCGAGGGTTCCAGCGGTAAGGCATCCAAGAGCTCCGGAAGCGGTTTCGCCATCTGCAGCTTCCTGAACTGGGACACCAGCCTCTTCACCGGAGCTGAGATCGACACCGAGACCCTTCTCAAGGAAAAACCCGATGTGATCATCTTCTACACCAACGACGACCGTTCCATGGACGTCAAGATGAGGGCAACCTCCTGAAGACCGGAGGGGGGTCGATACCCCCTTCCGTACAGAGTTGATCCTGTGAGTGAAATACAGTCATTCGAAGACCTGATGTCTGCGAGGAAACGCAGCAACGTCCGGTCATCGATCGCGTTATTGGCCACGTTGTGTGTCTTCGTGGTCTCCTTCCTGGTGTGTATCTGTGTGGGGAACTACCACGTTTCCGTTTCGCAGGTTTTCGAGGCGCTTCTCGGAAAAGGTGATCCTGCTGTCAGGCAGGTCATCCGCGACACCCGTCTGCCCAGAGTACTTGCCGCCATGGCGGTGGGTGCTGCTTTGTCCATCGCCGGTCTTTCGATGCAGAGTCTCTTCAAGAACCCTCTTGCATCGCCGTCCATCCTTGGTATCTCTTCGGGTGCAGCGTTCGGCGCATCGTTGGCGATCTCCTTCGGTACGGGTTCCGTGATCTTCGGAAGTTATGCGACACCGGCCATGGCGTTCATCATGTGTTTTGTGACGCTGGGTCTTGTGTGCCTCATCGCCCGTTCCAAGTACGGGATATCCACCGTCACCCTGCTTCTCGCGGGTGTGGCCGTGGGGGCGTTCTTCAACGGATTGGTGTCTTTACTGCAGTATGTGGCCGATGACGACACCCTCGGATCCATCGTGTATTGGACCATGGGGAGTTTCAATAAGGTCACCTGGGCCTCGTTCGGAAGATGCATCATCCCCGTCATCGTCGGAGCGATCGTGCTTTCGGTCATCTACAGGGAACTGAATCTTATCTCTGCAGGCGAGGAACAGGCGGCCAATATGGGTGTGAACGTCAAACAGGTCCGCTGGGTCGTGATCATCGGCACCGCACTGTGCGTGGGAGGTTCTGTATCCCTGGCCGGAACCATCGGTTTCGTGGGACTTATCGTGCCTCATATATTCCGTATGATAGTCGGACCGAACCACAAGCTCTTGGTACCCATGTGCATCTTCGGAGGTGCTGCGTTCCTGCTATTGATGGACACCCTGGCGAAAACAGCGTTCGTGATGTCGTTCCCAGTGGGAATATTCACATCCCTCCTCGGAGCACCGTTCTTCGTCTACATCCTGAAGACCCGCAAGAAGGACGTTTGGGAGTGATAGGATGAAACTGTGCATCAACGGTATAGGGTTTTCATATCCTTCGAGGGATGTTCTGAAGGAAGTGAGCTTCGAATCGCAGCAGGGTGAGGTCATCGGCATCATCGGACAGAACGGATGCGGAAAGACGACCCTTCTGAAATGTATAAATACCACTCTGGCACCTACGAAAGGGAACGTCACCCTGGATTCCCAGGATGTGAAGGACCTCACCAAGAAGGAGATCGCGCGTTCGATGGGATTCGTCATGCAGACGACCTCCACCACGTTCCCGTTCACGGTCTATGAGACCGTTCTGATGGGGAGATATTCCCGCAAGGACATGTTCTCAAGCGACGAGACGGAGAATGACAAACGCATCGTGTACGAGGCGATGAGGGACACAGGTATCCTGAAGTTCGCCGACCGCGACATCGATGAACTCTCCGGAGGAGAGAGGCGCAGGGTGATGATCGCCCGTGCCCTCGCCCAGGAACCAGAGATCCTTCTTTTGGATGAACCCACCCTGCATCTCGATATCAACCATCAGTTCGACCTGATGGACCTCATCACCAAACTGTCCAAGGAAAGAGGGCTTCTGGTGATCATCGTCACCCACGACCTAATCTTCGCGGCAAGGTACTGCGACAGGGTTCTGGCCATCGAGAACGGACTGATAGCAGCAGCAGGGACCGCAAAAGAAGTGATAACTCCCGAGAACCTCCGCGATCTTTTCGAGATCGAGGCAGAGGTGAAGGACGATCCCCGTATCGGCCTCAGTGTGACCATCCTGAACAGGTGTCACAAAGAACAGGAAACACCTTCGGATCATTGATAATCCAAACATTTTGAAAACCGTTTTCCGACAGGATCACTTCCCTGTCGGATTCCTCTTTTTATTCGGAACCGCTCCAACCATCAACGATTGTACATATCGGATAAAGATTTATCCTAATTGTAAATAAATTATCCAAGGGTACATATACGGTCGCGTCAATCCGATTGTAGTATTATGTCCTTGAATCAGACACAGATGAAAATCGCGTCCACCGCCGTGATCGTAGGCGTCATCATCGCGTCGATGGCCTGCGTCATTGTTTATGACGAGACGCGCGACAACAGCGACGGATCAACCTCCGTGTACAATCTCCTCGCAAGGGTCAACACGGGCGGGTCCGGAATATATCTCAATGATAATGCCTATGACGGCACCACTTCTACCGGAATACCTATCAGAAATTCCGCTCAATTTTATAAGGTCGATACCACCAGCTCGATTCCCAGTTATTATGTCGATGAGACCTGTAAAGCGGCATGGGGCGGTCTGGTGTGCGGAACCCCCGGCAACACGACCATTCAGCATGTGCAGATGAAACAGCTCGTCGAATCCATGGGGCTCAAATTCGCACTTTACGAATCCGGCGCATCCCTTGCCGACGACACCGTGTATTATATCAACACCGTCACGAGCTACGATAAGGTCATAAACAGTGTGAAGAACAACGGTATCTCCCTTGACGTCGGTATCCTCTGGGAGCCGCAGTTCTCCAATGTCATCGATGTGCCCAGCACAGAGCCCAAGGAGAGTTTCATTGAGCTGGGTCTGAGCAATGACTTCTTCCATGACCACACCTGCTGTGTCATCGCAGGCTACACTTCCTATGTGTCAAGCCACCAGGACGTCACCGAGAGGTTCCTCGCAGGATATATGGAGTCCGTGAAATGGGTGCAGGAGGCCAAAAACCCCTCCTCTGAAAACTACGCCAAACTGGTACAGGTCTGTGTGGATGCCACCAAACTCGATCAGAACGTCATCAGGGACGCCCTTATGAACATCAACTATGTGTTCGGAGACGATGACGGAACCGGTGCCTACGACCTCCATCATCTCAAGACCGATATCGCAGATGTCGTGACCGCCAACTCCAGCAGTCTGAGGTATAGTATGGACGACCTGGGATTCGCCAACACGATTCAGTTCGCCAACAGGTTCGTCGATGATTCCTATCTGATCCACGCTCAGAGCTACGATACGTCCAAGGTCCCCGTAAAGACCACTTCCATCACCGTGTCCGCGATCTCCGGAGATATCCATCAGATCGCCCTCACCATCGGAAAGGAACTGGGTATCTTCGCTCAGTACGGTATCGATGTGAACATCTCCTACCAGACCAACGGTGCCGGTGTGGCCGTCGCCATGCAGAACGGTGCGGCGCAGTTCGGATTCCTCGGAGCGCCTCCTGCGACCATCACCGCGGTGAACAGCAAGCTCATCACCGTCTGAAGAATGATACCATGATGTACTGGTACGACAACCACAACAGATATCACAGGCTGCTGAAACAGATCCTGATCGTCATCTCAGCCTTTGTGATATTCATCGAGGCCTGGTGGGTCCTCTCCATCATCGCCAATTCCCCCACAGTGCCCACTCCCGGTGAGACCTGGGACGCACTGGTGGACCTGGTGAAGAACGGTGACTCGATGGCCCAGGGCAAATCCGTGTGGTCGTATATCGGGTCGAGTATGAGCACCTTCCTCAAGGGATTCGTACTCGCTTTGGTCATCGCCGCCCCTCTGGGTCTTGTGCTCGGTAAGTGCGAGGTTCTGAGATCTTTCGCCAACCCGATCATCGAGATCCTCAGGCCTATCGCCCCTATCGCATGGGCCCCCATCTTCGTGGTGTCCGTCGGTTACAGCCTCGGACCCATGCTTGTGGTTTTCGTGGGTATCTTCTTCCCGCTGTTGACTAATGTCATCTTCGGTGTCTCCAAGATAGACACCAAACTCATCGATGCATCCAAGACCTTGGGCGCCTCGGACGCGCAGATCTTCGTCAAGGTCATGGTGCCTTCCACTGTTCCGTACCTTATGAACGGTATCAAGATCGGTCTCGGTATCGGATGGATGTGTATCGTCGCCGCAGAATTGTATGCATCTCCATTGGGAGGTATCGGATTCTACCTTTCCGAGCAGGCCACGGCCGGATTCTGGCCTTCTGCATATGCTGCGATCGGAATCATTGCAGTGATGGGTATCCTCACCACCGGTGTGGCGGAGTATATCCATAAGATCGTATCAAAGAGAATGGGGATGGACGTATGAGTTCGGACGAACAGTCGAGAATTGTCACCACAGGACCCAAGGCAAAGTCCAGGAACCGTGTCAGAGCGGACCGTACCGACCTTCTCTACAAGGACATCCCCGAAGGGGAGACCCTGATGAAGGTGGACGGTGTCCACGTCGTCTACAGGACCGATTATTCGGAAACTGTTGCTGTAGAGGATTTCACCCTCGATGTGAAGAAAGGGGAACTGATCTCCATCGTCGGACCTTCCGGATGCGGAAAGACCACCGTTCTGCGTTGTATCGCAGGACTTCTTCAGCCCACTTCGGGAAAGATCACCATCGGAGACACGGAATGTACCGGGCCCGGTTCCGACCGCGGAATGGTGTTCCAGGACTTCGCACTGTTCCCGTGGAGGACCGTCCTCCAGAACGTGGAGTTCGGAATGGAGGTCGCAGGTGTCCCCAAGGCGGAGCGTCAGGAGAGGGCCCTGAAGTACATCAAGGCCGTCGGTCTTGAGAAGTTCGCGGATTCCAGGATCCACGAGCTTTCCGGAGGTATGAAACAGCGTGTAGGAATCGCCAGGGCATTGGTCATGCATCCTGCCGTGATTCTGATGGACGAACCTTTCGGTGCCCTCGATGCACAGACCAGGAACATCATGCAGGAGCAGCTGACCAAGATCATCACCCACAGCGAGAGGACTATCATCTTCGTCACCCACTCGGTGGACGAGGCGCTGTACCTCTCCGACAGGGTGGTCATCCTCACCAAGAGGCCCTCCTCGATCTACAAGATCGTTGACGTCCCGTGGGACAGACCCAGGGACCGTTCCGCGCCGGAGTTCACGCAGCTCCGCAAGAAGATCCTGTCCTATCTGGAACAGCAGAATGTGATGGACAACTGAACCTCTTTTCAAACTTCATTTTTACATCCGGGGGCGACCCCGGACAATCCTATAAAAGCATGAATCCGATGTCTGCTCCGTTCAATGCATCCGTGCAGAGGACGGATATAAGTTAAGGGGCATACGGATGATCACGAGGTTCATCGGGAGGAGGGAATGGGGGCTTATCCTCATCGCTGTTGTTCTGATCCTTCTCCAGGTTTGGATGGACGTCTCGATCCCCGACTACATGGGCGAGATCACCGACCACATCGTTCTGGGAGAGCCGGATATCGTCCTTGAGAAAGGAATCCTGATGCTCATCTGTGCGTTCATGAGCCTTATCCTTTCATTCGGTGCAGGATTCGTTCTCGCCAACCTTTCCGCCTCCATCGGACGTAACATGCGTGCCCAGCAGTTCGACCACGTTCAGGCCTTTTCCGTGGAGGACATAAACAGATTCTCCGCCGCGAGTTTGATCACCAGGTCCACAAACGATGTGTCCCAGATCCAGAATTTCATTGCAAGGGGGCTGCAGGCCACCATCAAGTGCCCCATCATCACCATATGGGCGCTCAGCAAGATATTCGACTCCTCCATCGAGTGGAGTCTCGTCGTCATCGTTGGCATTCTCATCCTCATCGCCGTGATGTTCATCACAATCCACCTTGCAGGAAAGCATTTCAGAAAGGTACAGTGGCTCACCGACAGTGTCAACCGTTCCGTCAGGGAGAACCTCGACGGTATCCGTGTCATCCGCGCATACGGTGCCGAGGAGTACCAGGGGACCAAACTCTCCCGTTCGAATGATGACCTTTTAGCAAACAATCTCAAGGCCACCAAGGTCATGGCGTTCGGATTCCCTGTATCGCAGTCGATGATGAATTTCGTCAGTCTGGGTATTTACTGGATCGGAGCCTCCCTGATACTTGCGATCACCGACCAGAGCGCGCAGTTCATCAAGTATTCCGACATGATCGTGTTCACCTCGTACGCCACTATGGTCTTGAGCGCGGTGATGATGTTCTTCGGGATCCTGCGTATGCTTCCCCGTGCACTTGTGGGATACCGGAGGATCGAGGAGGTTGTTGATACGGAATCCTCCATCAAGGACGGAACGGTGACCGAAGGTTCCGAGCACGGTACCGTCAAATTCGATAATGTGAGCTTTTCCTATCCCGGTTCCGACAGGAAGGTCCTCGATGACGTCTCCTTTACAGTGAAAGAGGGAAGCACCTTCGCCATCATCGGCCCCACCGGGTCCGGGAAGTCCACCATCATCAGTCTGATCGCCAGGTTCTACGACGTCGGATCGGGAAGCATCTCCGTTGACGGAGTGGATGTGAAACAATATACCCAGAAGTCCCTGCATGAGAGATTGGGATATGTTCCGCAGACCTCCATCATCTTCTCTGGAAGTGTTGCAGAGAACGTCAATTACGGCGATTCATCCGAAAAGAGGACCGAGGAGGATGTGCACCGTGCGCTCAGGATCGCACAGGCCGAGGACTTCGTGGAGAAGATGCCCGAGAAGGAGGGATCCCATGTGTCCCAGCAGGGTAAAAACGTGTCCGGCGGACAGAAGCAGCGTATCTCCATCGCACGTGCCGTCTGCAAGAACCCGGAGATCTACCTCTTCGACGATTCCTTCTCTGCTTTGGATTACAAGACAGACAAACAGCTCCGTGACGCATTACGCAGGGAGACCAAGGGCAGCACGGTGATCATAGTCGCCCAGAGGATAGGAACCATCAGGGATGCCGACGAGATCCTGGTGCTCGACGAGGGCCGTGTGGCAGGCCTCGGAACCCATGATGAGCTGATGAAGACCTGTGAGCTCTACCACGACATCGCAATGTCCCAGATAGGCGGTGAGGAGGAATGACGGAGGACGACCGTTCCCAGAGCAAGGGCGGCAGACTCTCCGCCGGAAAGCAGAAACCGCCACGCAGCATGGGTCCCATGTGGGCCAGAGCGGAGAAGCCCACCGATATGAAAGGGTCACTCCTCAAGCTTTTGAAGTATATGGGGAAGTACCGTTTCGTGCTGATGTTCGGTATCATCCTGGTGATGATCGCCTCCGTCTGTTCGGTCATCGGACCCCAGTTCCTGAGGTCCATCTCGGACATGATCTACGACGGCATCGCCGACGGTATCATGGACATGGACGGGATCGGACGTCTGGCACTTCTGTGTGTCTGTGTCTATGTCCTCAGTATGGTGCTGAACATCGCCGAGCACTACATCTCGCCGTATGTGTCGGAATGCGTTTCGAATATGATACGTAACGACCTTGCGGCGAAGATCAATCGCGTTCCGCTGAACTATTACGACAACAGCAGCACCGGTGACGTCATGAGCCGTATCACCAACGATGCGGATGTCATCGGAGACCAGTGCGGAATGGCCTTCGCCATGTTCTTCGGGGCCATCACCACCATGGCCGGCTGCGTCATCATGATGTTCTACACCAACGCGGTCCTTGCGGTCATCACGGTCATCCCGCCGGTGCTCGGATTCGTTGCCGTTAGGTTCATCATACACAAGACCCAGAAGCTCTTTGTCGCACAGTCCCGCAACCTCGGAATGATCAACGGTCACGTGGAGGAGACCTACTACGGACACGACATCGTGAAAACATATAACGGGGAGGAGGGGTCGCGCCGCAGATTCAGCGAGATCAACAACGAACTGTACCGCACCACCTACCGTTCGAGGTTCATCACGAGCACCATCCCGCAGGTCATGTCATTCATCAACAACCTGGGATATGTGCTGGTGTGCGTGGTGGGTTCGATGATGATCATTTCCGGGGACATCACCTACGGAGTCATCGTCGCCTTCATCGTCTATGTGCGTATGTTCAGCAACCCGCTGATGATGATCACCGACGCCATCTCCTCGATGCAGTCGGTCGTCGCCTCCTCCGAAAGGGTGTTCGAGCTTCTTGATGCACCTGAAATGGAGGACGAGTCGCACAAGAACGTCGCTCTGGGAAAGGTGTCCGGAGAGGTGGAGTTCAGGGATATCTGCTTCAGTTACATCGAGGGGATCGAGGTCATCCACAACTTCTCTCTGGTGGTGAAACCGGGAGAGAAGGTCGCCATTGTGGGTCCCACCGGGGCCGGAAAGACCACCATCGTGAACCTTCTGATGAGGTTCTACGAACTCGACAGCGGTTCCATCCTCATCGACGGGATACCCACCACCGACCTCCGCAGGGACCAGGTCCACTCATTGTTCTCCATGGTCCTGCAGGACGCTTGGCTGTTCGACGGCACCATCCGCGAGAACCTCAGATTCAATGTCCCAGACACTCCGGATGAGGTCATCGAGAACGCCTGTAAGGCAGTAGGGATCCACGATTTCATCATGACCCTCCCGAAGGGATACGACACAGTAATCGGCGGAAGTTCCGGTCTCTCCGCCGGACAGAAACAGCAGCTCTCCATCGCCAGGGCCATAGTCAAGGACGCCCCCATGATCATCTTCGACGAGGCCACCAGTTCCGTCGACACCCGCACCGAGAAGAAGATCCAGGCCGCCGTCGACCGTCTCACCGCAGGAAGGACCTCGTTCCTCATCGCCCACCGTCTCTCCACCATCCGCGACTGCGACAAGATCCTCGTCATGAAGGACGGTCGTATGGTCGAGTCCGGAACCCACGAAAGTCTGCTCGAACTGAACGGATTCTACGCCGAACTCTACCGCAGTCAGTTCGAAAACTGTCTGTAATCCGACGCGATATCACCGAAAATGACAGTTTAACGCATCCTTCTTAGCATATTATTATAAAGGAGGTACAGATAAGGAGATTTGAAGTGGACCATCCTTCAGAATGATGGTTAATATCGAACAATGAGTTGAAATTGTATGGATAGCACCGAAGAATTTACCAAGGCAGAATCTCAGGAAGAGATAGCAGCAGAGCAGGCAGTGGAAGAGACCGTGAAAGAACCCGTCGAGGAAGAGATCACGGAAGAATCCGCAGAACCGACCCCCGAGGAGAAAGCAAAGCTCGAGGATCTCGAAGCTCAGCGCACCATTCTCAACAGTGATGCGGAGAAACACAAGCAGCGCAGAGACGAACTCAACGCCCAGACCAAAGAGTGGAAGGCAAAGAGGGACGAGCTCAACGCACAGGTCCGCGATCTTGTCGATGAGGCAGGAAAAGCAAGAGAGACCCGTAACCTCTACAACCAGAAGGTTAGGGATGCCAAGGTCGTCAGGGACGAGTGGAACGCAAAAGTCTCTGAAATCCGTGCAAAGATCAACGAGCTCAGGCCCGAGAGGAAAGAGGACGCAGAAGGCCAGTCCCTCGGTCAGATGAAGAAAGACCTCGAGAGGATGGAATTCACCCAGCAGACCTCCACTCTGAGCAGCGAGAAGGAGAAGGCACTCGTCAAACAGATATCCGAACTCGCCAAGCAGATCAGGGAGAAGGAGAAGGTCGAAGAGGGCGACGACGCCATCAAGGACCTGGTCATCCAGCTCAGGGAAGCGAAGTCCAAGGCCGAAGAGGCACACAGGGACGTCGCAGAGTCCGCAGAACAGGCTCAGGCAGCACACGACAACATGCTCTCCCTCTACCAGAAGGCAGACGCCATCCGCAAAGAGGCAGACGCGGCACAGGCCAAGTTCGTCGAGTGCAAGCAGGCAGCAGATGAGGAGCACAGGCTCCACATCGAGCAGATCAAATCCGTCCACGAGATCAGCAAATCCGCCGACGGAATCAAGAACAAGAAATCTGCAGCCCGCAAGAAGCGCGCAGACGTTCAGACCAAGCAGGAAGCAAAGGAGATCTTCGACAAGTTCAAGGCCGGAGAGAAACTCAGCACCGAGGACCTTATGCTTCTGCAGAAGTCCGGCTACCTGTAATCAGGCAATCAAACTTACTTCCCCTTCCTTCGGGAAGGGGGCATTTTTCATTCCCCCGGCCGTCAACGCGGTCGGGTTCCTTTTTAACAATAAGAACCAGATGTCTGGGACATTTGATTATCATGCTTGAATTTGGTTCGGATTATACCAAATTTTGAACAGAATCATCAAAATCAAATTTCGGCTTTTTTATATATCGTTTGATATATGTAGTATCGGTGAGAATTTGGAGTCTTTAACCGCCAGCAAGAGATACAAGGAAGGTGTCAAGAAAGTCGGCCCTGGTTGCAAATTCTACTATCGGTGCATCTTCGATCCCGTCCCCAATGAGGATTTAAAGGACCGTGCAAAGTACGGTGTTGAGCTTGATCCCGAGGATGAGCAGCCTGAGTAAACGCTTGCTTGTAGTCGCCGGACCAAATGGTTCCGGTAAATCTTCTATTATCCACAGTTCTGGATTGAGTGTTGCCCTTGATACAATCATCAATCCTGACAATTATGTTAGGGGACTATACTCAGAGACTTCAAGCACCGAAGAATTGTATAAACTTGCGATGACGTCCTGTGAGGCTATGCGTAACAGTTTATTAGAACAGGGTAGATCTTTCGGATTCGAAACGGTGGCTTCAAGGGAAGATAAACTGCAATTTGTTTCAAAGGCCAAATCTCTTGGTTATTTTATCGATTTTATCTTTGTCACGGCCGGAAGTCCGGAAAAATGCTGTGAAAGAATCCAGGAAAGGGTAAAACTCGGAGGTCACGATGTACCCCGTGAAAAAGTGTACTCCAGATATGAACGCACCATGGCATTTCTTCCAAAATATCTAGAATTAGCCGATCATGCTGATATCTGGGACAATAGTGGCGATTCCCCTATTCTTGTCATATCTAAATCCAATGGCACATTCGATGTGACTAAAGAAGCACATTCATTACCTTGGGTCAACAAATATCTTTCATATCTGCTTTGAATATGGCAATCCTAGCCTTATTTGAGTGGTCGTGGATCAAATGGTCAATCAATCCTCTTTTTCCTCGGATTTGTCATGAGGGACCTTCATTGCAATTGTGATTCCGATTATTGAAAGGACGATTCCTAGAAGTCCTGCAGCGTGGAACCCTTCTGCCATAGCCGAAGCGGAAAGATGTTCCATGCCGTTCTTCGCAACAGGTACGACGATGTCGAACACGATGGAGTAGAAGATAAGTCCCAGCGAGGCTCCGATATAGGTCACCACATCGACCATGATTGCCGATTCCTCTCTGAACTTCGGATGCGTGTTGCGGATCATACGCAGATACTGTGCAGTTTCGAACATGGCGAAGGACGCCCCCACCATGCATGCCGACAGTATGAGCAGGGCGAGATAACTGCCGGGGATGAGCACCGCAAAGATGAGGCTGAACACCGCGGTCGATATGAACGAACAGATGGCGGGGTTCTTGCTCGAGTGGTCGTTGCAGTACTTTCCGGTCAGTCTGGCACATGTGAATGTGGTTACCGATACAAGGCAGAAATACACTCCGCATTCGGTGACGCTCATGCCCCAGGAGATCTCCATGAAGTAGGGAAGAAGATAGAATGAACCCTCGGTGATCATCGAACCTATCGCGGCCGAGATTGCAATGAGTCTGAACAGTCTTGACCTCAGCAGTCCCAGAGGAAGGACCGGCTCCTTTCCGTTGTCTGAATGCGTCTGCCAGATCAGTATGATTATTGCGAGGAATATGATGAACGCCGTCGCGAAGATCTCGGTCGCACCCCAGTCGGTGAGGTTCTCCATGAGCATCAGACTGAACGTGATCGCTGCGAAGAGCGCGATGCAGCCGAGCATATCAGGGTCCTTTCCGGGTATACTAGGAGCGTCCCGGGGGATGATGTATATGGCTCCAATCAGCACCGCAAGACCTATCGGGATATTGATCAAAAACAGCATGTGCCAGGAGATGAATTCTGCAAGCACACCTCCGACCGAGGGACCTATCGCCATGGCCAATCCGGTACCGGCCGCCATGGTCCCCAGAGCGGTCCCGCGGATGTTCTCCGGCATCTTCTGCACCACGAATATGGGGCAGGTGGCGACCGCCATGGAGATCGATGCGCCCTGGATGAAACGCAGCACCACCAGGGTGAGGTAATCGTTCGCCAGGAAACAGTCGAACGAGGTGAACAGGAAGATGATGAGTCCGTAGATGAAGAACGGGCGGGACCTTCCGTTCTTGGCGAATTTGGTGAACTGCAGCAATAGCGAACAGGTTCCGACGGAATATGCGAGCAGCAGCCACGAACTCGATGAGACATCTATTCCCAGGTCGGAGGATATCTTCGGAAGGGGGACCGTTATCAGCGATGTGTTCAGACACTGAAGGAACAGCGTCGCGAAAAGAAGGATGATGATCAGTTTACAGTTGATGTTCTCGGTCCCGGTTCTTCGTATGAGGTACCACCTTGCTGTCAGTTCCAGGCTCGCAACGGATAAAATGTTTTTGCCGTATTTTTCGGGAAATTATTGAAGATCGGCAGGAATTACGATGTGCCAGTTGGGTGTAGAAGGAAAGGCAGGGGTTGTGCAACATCCTGTTAGACGTTATGAC
>CAVGRR010000042.1:0-14642 GCA_963631655.1 Eggerthellaceae bacterium | reverse complement strand
ATCACAGGTATCAAGCCTATCCGTGTCTGGAATGATGACAGCATAGCAGGGTGCATGATGCTGGCTGTTCTGTGCGAGGCAGTATTGGCGATGGCCCGTCACTGTATGAAAGGACAAAGGGAAGAGACCGTCGTTGACGGTCTCAAAGCAACCCGGACCGTCAAGCCTAACACGGAATCTATTGTCAGGTCGCTGAACCATTTGACACTTACACAGTTCAAAACGGGAAAGGGGGCCTATCAGGAGATTTTGAGCAATTGGGAACCCATATCGGAGGATATATTCGGCACAATTCTCGACCATGAGAGTCTTGATTGGGGTTCTAAGAAGGTTCCGTTGCCATCTTGAGCTCGTTCATCGACACCCAATAACCGCAACTGTCAATTGAGTTTCGATCCCATCGGTAGCCGATAGGCCGTACTTTTGCGTGCACGTGTGCGCGCTTATAGGGAGTTGATGTCGAAGTCAAGATTGAATGAAAAGCAAAAGCTCCGCATCCGCAGACGATCAGATACTACGGAACGGCTATCCTCCGACCGACAATTCCCGACCGGATATGATTAGATATCAACTCGATACAAGACCGAATGAACGTCCCTTTCAGAAACGAGAACAAAAAACATGGATGACCCAGAACGGCCGATTTCGACTGCCTGGGTCTTTGATCTCCGGGATCACCAGAATCCGGTGATGAAGATCACTGCGATGCACACAGGTGCAACCCACTTGACGATGAGCGGGTAAAACATTTTGAGCTTGAACCTTCCGGAAGACTCGACCTCGTCGACGACGACCTTGCATCCGACGATGTGTCCGATAAAGATACAGGTGGAGAATGCAACGATAGGCATGATGATCTTGTTGGCGAGGTTATCAAGCATATCCAGAATGGTCTGACCCTCGAAGGTGATGAAGTCGAGGGGTCCGTAACCCATGCAGATGATGATGCCTGCGATGATCATGGGAATGGTCAATACCACGACCGCCCTCCTCCTGCTCATTCCAGTCTTGTCCATGATGGTGGAGATGATAGCCTCTGCAATGGATATTGAAGAGGTCCACGCCGCGATGAAAAGCAGGATGAAGAAGATAATAGCAACAATACCTGCACCGGTCATTCCGTCGAAGATCTGAGGGAGCGAATTGAAGACCAGACCTGCACCGGCAGGCATATCCGCCTTTCCGTACATGGAAAAGGCCATCGGCACGATCATCAGACCGCAGATCATAGCGACACAGGTGTCGATGATACCGATGCTGAAAGCACAGTTCTCGATGTTCTCATCCTTCTTCATATATGAACCGTAGGTGATCATGATACCCATGGCAAGTGACAACGAGAAGAACGCCTGTCCTAAGGCGGCCGTGAACGTCTCCGAGTCGACATCAGACCAGTTGAACGAGACGTAATATGTGATTCCGCCGGCCATCTCGGGCTGCAGAAGGACGTAGATGGTAAGGCCGATGACAAGGATCAGCAGAAGAGGCATGAAAATCTTGGACAGCCTCTCAATACCATTCGAAACGCCCAGCCAGATGACGGCCATGGTGACTCCGAAGAAAATAAGGAACGCGACGACGGCGATCCACGAACCTACCAGATCTCCGAAGAAGGTGGCGCCGGTTGCGGTACCACCGATCAGATAGGTCCCCAGATATGAAACGACCCATCCGCCGATGACACAATAATACGGCAGAATGATCGTGGGCACGACCACGGCCAAGATTCCGATCCATTTCGCACTGGGGCGGAGGGCGGTGAATGCGTCGAGGGGTGATTTACGGGTCTTACGACCGATTGCGATCTCGGTGGTCAGAAGAAGCGCACCGAACATAATGATGATTATCAGATAAACTACGAGGAATGTTCCGCCACCGTGCTGTGCGGCCAACGTGGGGAAACGCCAGATGTTCCCGAGTCCGACAGCCGAACCGGCAGCAGCAAGGATGAACCCTGCCTTTCCTCCAAAGGAACTGCGTTCAGACATAATGGGCCCGAGATGACGAACAGAAATATAAGGTAACTCACAAACAGATGCGTTTAGAGCTTCAGTTTGGGGTCTTTGAGGTCGATCAGAGCGACCTCACGGGCATCCATGAAGAACCCGATCTTTTTGTGAAGCATGATCGAAGGGGCGTTGTTCGGCTGGATCATGCTGTGTGCCACATCGGCCCCGGCGGCCCTTCCGGCTCTCAGGGTCTCACGTAACAATCTGTATCCGATCTCGTTACGGCGGACCAGGGGATCGACACCCATGTTCTCGATCCATACAAGATTGTCGCAGTCAGCTATGTGGTGGAGCATCTGGGCGAAGATGAATCCGTAGACCTCTCCGTCCTCCTCCGCCACAAAGCTCAGGCCGCTCTCCAAATAAGGTTTGAAGTGTCTGGGACTGCTCGCCCCGAGATTCTCCTTCCAGTCATCGGAGAGTTCCTCCCATTTGGTCTCCATGATATCAGAGAAATACTCTTTGATACAGGAGAGCTCCAACTCACGGACCTTACGCATGTCCTTCAGTTTCATGGGACGGAACTCCATGCTCACATCTCCTCCGGAGCTTCGAGACCGAGACACCACAGTGCGTTCTTGAGAACGACACGGGTGGCCTCCACCAGGGTGATGCGGGCATCCCTCGATTTGCCTTCCTTCAGGACAGGGACCGCTGCGTAGAACTGGTTGAAGATGGCCGCGACCTCGTGGGCATATGCGGGAAGCATGTTGACCCTCTTGGTCTCGTCGATGGCCGCCAGGACCTCCTGGAACTTCGAAAGGGTCTTGGCGAGCTTGATCTCGTATGCATCGGTTAAAAGTGAACCGTCGGTGCACCAGGCGTGCTCTCCGGCCTTCCTCAGAATACTGCAGCACCTTGCGTACACATACTGGAGGTAGGGTCCGCTGTTTCCGTCGAAGGTGAGTGCGTCCTCCCACTTGAAGACGAGCTGCTTGTCGGCACCGACACGGACAATGTTGTACCTGACGGCACCCACACCGACGGCGCGGGCGATGGCACGCATCCTGTCCTCGGGGATGTCGTCACGACGCTTCTTGATCTCTTCATAGGCACGGTCGACCGCCTCATCGATGAGGTCGTCGAGGTAGACGACGACACCCTTACGGGTGGACATCCTTCCCTCGGGAAGCGATACGAACGCGTAGAAGAGAGCCTCGGGCTTCATGTCGTAGCCCATGATCTGAAGTGCGGAGCAGAGCTGCTGCGAACCGAGCTTCTGGTCCTCTCCCAGAACGTCGATGACCCTGTCGGAACGGGAGAACTTGTCAAGGTGGTAGGCAAGGTCCCTGGTGGTGTACAGGGTGGTCCCGTCGGAACGGGTGAAGGTGAACTTGGTGTTCTTTCCGTGGATTCCGAAGTCCTTGAGGTCGACGTAGGACGCCCCGTCGTCGGTCTTTCCGGAGTAGGGGGTGTTCTGAAGCCTGTTGACGATGTCCCTGGCGGCACCGTTGGTGATGAACTGGGACTCCCAGGTGTACTTGTCAAGGGTGACGTTGATGGAGGCGAGGGTCTCGTTGATTCCTCCGAGCATGGTCTCCGCGACCTTCTTCACGTACTCGGTGACCTCTTTGTCCCCTGCCTCGAACCTCTCGAGAAGTCCGGCGATCTGCGCCTCCATCTCGGGGTTGTCGTGGATCTTCTTGGTGGCGACACGGTAGTTGAACACCAGGCGGTGGTCGACCTTGTCCCTGTCGTCGGCCTTCTCGGTCTCCTCGATCTCCTTCTGGACCTCCTCGGGAGTGACATTGGCGACTCCCCAGGACATCATGACAACCTGCTTTCCCACATCGTTGACGTAGTATTCGGTGGTGACATCGTGACCCCTCATCCTGAGGCATCTTGCGAGAGTGTCTCCGATGATGGGGTTCCTGGCACGCCCCACATGGATAGGTCCGGTGGGGTTGGTGGAGGTGTGTTCGACGTTGACCCTGAGTCCGGTGGGGGCGCCCTTTCCGAAGGACTCTCCCTGCTCGACGACCTCGGCGAGGAGGTCGCTGACAAGTGCCACGGTGTCGATGGTGAAGTTGAGGTATCCGTTGGAGGCACTTACTTCAGAAATGAGACCGCAGGGAGCCTTGATGGACTCCGCGATCTTCTCTGCAATGGCGACGGGCGCCATCTTAAGGGGTTTGGCGAAAGTGAAACACGGAATGGCGAGATCTGCGTTGTCTGGCACTTCTTCGACGATCTTCAGATCGGCAGGTGCACCCATGGCGGCGAGTGCATCGAGAACTGCCTTCCTGCATTCGGAAACGAACTTTTCTTTGACTATCATCTTCATCACTCCAGTCTGTACCTGAGCAGAGCGGCGATACCGCCGAACGCCTTCAAGAGCATTCCGCCCTCTTCGGAATCGGGCGTGATCAGCTGCATATCAGAACCGTATTCATCGGCCATTTCGAAGAAGTTGTCGATGAGGTCCTTGCTCTCGAGGACCTTGGCGTTGGCACCGCAGTCGGGACATTTGACCGGCTGATCGGGGTCGTCGACGGTGACCTCGAACTCGTGTCCTGCATTGCACTGGCACTTGCAGCGGCTCTTCCTCAGCTGACTCGAGATGAGGAAAGTGTCGACAGCACCCATGACGGCACAGTGACGTACATCGTCCTCTCCGTAGGCGTCGAGACCTCCCTCGGTCTTCCTGATCTCACGGAACAGTCTCTGCATCATCTCCCTCTCCTGGGACAGCTGCAGATCGTTGATCGATGCCTGCGCGTTGTCGACCAGTTCCTTCAGTCCGGACTCGTCGGTGTAACCGGTATCGATGAGGGGTTTGATGACCCTCCTCTGAAGTTCGTGGTGGAGATACTGCTCGTTGAAGAAGAAATCCTTGGTGGGGGAGTGTCCGCCGATGATGATCCCCTCCATATCCATGACCTTGTCAAGGAAACAGGTGGTGCAGTTGTCGGCGATCTTCTTGTAGAACTCGTGTGCGGCGATCTCGATCAACCTTTCGAAACGGACCGAAGACTGACCTCCCTGGTGATGCTTCGAGGGGACCATCGACTCGAAGTGCTTGAGCACCTGGATCCTGGTTCCAGCCAGCATTCCGATGGTCGCCTCCTTCCTGTCCATGACCAGCAGTCCGTAGAACTTCTTGTCCACGAGCATGCCGTCGAGGGGTTCGGTGAAGAAGGCCGAATCGCACCTGTAAAGGAATGCGGTGATGGCTTCCGGAGGGTCGATGACGTACTGCACCATCTTGGTCTGGTCCCCTGCACGGGGAACCTCACCGCAGAAGATGACGATACCCTTCTCCGGAACCTTGTTGAACGTCTTCAGACGCGCCATGATGGAGTCGATGGCGCTCGTGACGTTCTTGAGTGTGGTCTTAGATTTGATGTTCTGCGCCTGGCCTTCCTCATCTCTGAGGTATGCCATCGCATCCGAGATCTGTTTTCCCGGCGGAACGTACACCGAAATCAATTCGGTGCCTCTTCCTCGATAGTTCCTGATCTCTTCCATGGCCTTTTTAAAATCGTAGCGGGCCCTGTTTGCTGAATTATCCGTTGCCATTGTATGACCTTCAACAATGATTTTATCCTTAACTTATATGCGTATAAAAAAGGTGCTACCCACGAGTCAAGATACCGTAGTCATATCCGTCGGCGGATCCATCCTCATTCCCGACCAGAACGATTCCGTTTACATCGGAAAACTTGCGAACATGCTGAAGGAGGCCTCCAAGACCGTCAGGATCTGTGTCGTCGTCGGCGGAGGGAAGATCGCCCGCTACTACACCGTGACCGGCAGGGAACTCGGAGGCAACGAGGACCAGCTCGACATGCTCGGTATCGGATGCACAAGGCTCAACGCGGGACTTCTGGCACTTGCATTGGGGGACGTCTCCTCCACCGAGATTCCCCTTGACGTGAAGACCGCCGCGAAGATGTTCCAGAAGGGCGGGATCGTGGTCATGGGAGGTACCGAACCCGGTCACACCACCGATGCCGTCGCCACTATGCTCGCGAAAGAACTCAAAGCAAAGCTCGTCATCAACGCGACCTCCGTGGACGCCGTCTACTCCGACGACCCCAGGAAGAACCCGAACGCGGAGAGGTACGACGCCATCACCATCGACCGTCTCGAGGAACTCGTGTACAGCGACCACGGGGCCGGAAAATCCAGCGTCTTCGACCCGCTGGGTGTCAAGATCGCCAAAGAAGAGGGCATCGACATCGCCATGGTCGACGGCAGGAACCTGCCGGAACTGGAGAAGGCCATCCTCGGAAAGCCGTTCTCCGGAACCTACATCACGAGTCCAAAGGCTCGAAGTCCTCGGACTGCATAAGCTCACATCCCACGGACTCGGCCAATGCCTTGAGTCTCGTGGCCTGTGACCCTTTCATCGATTTGCGGTGGATATATCCGATTTTAGTACCGCTCGCTTCCATCGCCTTTCTGATCGATGAGGCGATATCCTCATCGTCGAAACCCTCCAGCTGATAGTTGGGGATCATGTGTCCGAAGTTCACTTTATGCGAAAGTGCCAGCTCGGTGAATCTGGGAGTGTAGTGACCCCCTCCCATACCGATAACGCTGATGAAATCGTTCTTCTCCCTGACGGTGTCGAGGACCTTCGCCTGTATCTCGGCGGCATCCTCTCTGCCCCAGCAGCTCTCATCGCTTCCGATCTCCAGGAATAAGGAAGGTGTCTCGAGATAAGGTCCGTGATGGGTCGCCTCGAAACAGATCTGGTACTCTGGAATGGTGCAGGTCTTCTTGATGGTACGGAGCATATCGCTCATGATGGATGGACAGGAGGGAACAAGCTTGCCTTCCTCTCCCCCGTATTTAGCATCGTGATAGTTGCCGATCGGGTGCACCGTGAGTGCAGGAATTCCGCTGCTGGCACTGTGCACCGAAGGGAATATTACAATGTCCGGACGGAAGCCCATTTCGATGGCGGGACGGTCGATGTGCTCAGCGCGTACATGCTGATGCTGAAGATAGACGACCATGTCGTCCCCCCGGGAGATATACCTTCTTCCCTCGGAGTCGGTGCCCGCCTCGGACCACTCGCCGTCGGACAGGTATTTATCGACTATGTTCTTTGAGGCAATATCCTTCTCATATCTCACGATCAGTCTGCGCATTTATGTCACTCTGGGACTTTTCAGACCTTTTATGACCGTCTCCTTTTTATTCTATATGCTAAATATTAATCAATGTCTACGTTCACGATCAAAGACGTCACCGTCAAGGAACGCATCCTTCTTCATTTGTCAAGATTCAGCAACGTCCTCCCCGGGCAGATCTACAACGTCCCATTCGATCTCACACAGGACGGGATCGCCATGGTAGTGGGCATCACCCGTTCCCATGCCTCCCTGGACCTGAAAAAACTGGGCGAAACAGGAATGGTCACCAACTGGCAGGCACACCAGAGAGGGGTCCGCAGCAAGAGACTTGTATATTCCATCACCCCCGCCGGCATCGAGAAGGCCGACCGCACCCGCGACAAACTCAAGAGCGAAGGTATCGACATCGATGTCATCCTCGACATGAGGAGATGCGACCCCGAGACCAAATGGAACACCCTCAGCCCCGAGGACAAAGAGGTGTTCGGAAAGGTCTGTGTTCTACGTGTACCCGTGGTCAGGGACGAGTTCCCTCCGACCACCACCGGCGTCCTGCCCACCGACGTCTACGGCATGACAAGCATATCCCAGGAGGTATCGGAAAGATACCTGGCGAACGTCTCCAAGGAAGACCTCCGCAGATGGAACAGCTGGGCCGCCGACTGGTGGCTCGAGAAAGGCAACAGGCAGGAAAGGCTCTATCATCTTATAGCAGCAGGAAGGAACCTCGAGGCCGCCAAGATGGCCGTCCGTTATGCGGACGAGTTCATGGCCAACCCCAACGAAGACCTTCTCAACAACCTCGAACTCATAGACCCAGACGATGCAACTTATGAAAGACTCCTGTGGCTCAAGAGTCAGATCGCGGCATCCTGCAAGTCCCTGGAGAAGATGAAGAAACACAGCAAGGAACTTGCCAAGCTCAAATCCCCGAAGCACCTGATCGTGGACGCGCAGATCGAACTCGTCAAAGAGAACTATGAAGCAGCCTACAATCTCGCGGCGGAGGCCCACGGCACCCTTCACGACCCGCTTTCGGCCGTTCTGATGTCCAGGGCATGCGTGAGGGTCGGAGACCTTCAGCAGGCCGATGAACTCGCCATCGCCGCGTGCGATGCGATGCACAAGATCGGAGATGCAAAGGACATCGACGAGATACTCAAGGTCAGGGCCGAGATCGCATACAGGTCCGGCGACAAGGATGCCGCCTACGCCCTCCTCGGAAAGGCCAAAGCGGCCGCTCCCGATTTCAAGAAAGAGGACCTTCAGGACCTCATCGATGCGGTCAGGGAACCCGAGACCAGGGTCGTCTTCGACTGAAGACCCAGACACTCAGAATACAGTGTTCTTCTTGAGGGAGTCGAGGTCCGAGATGTAAAGATCGCGGATGTCCTTGATGTTCCACTTGAGCATGGCGAGCCTTTCGAATCCGAATCCCCATGCAAGGACAGGGGTCTTGACCCCGAATGGTGCCAGGACCTCGGGCCTGAACACTCCTGCGCCTCCGAGCTCCAGCCATTTTCCGTTGAAAAACACCTCGAGTTCGAGGGAAGGTTCGGTGTACGGGAAGTAACTGGGCCTGAAGTTGATCTTGTCGAATCCCATTCTGGCATAGAATTCCTTGATCAGGGTGATGAGCATGTCGAGGTTGGCGTTCTCATCGATAACGATACCTTCGATCTGACTGAATTCGGGCAGGTGGGTGGCGTCGATGGACTCCTTCCTGAAGATACGGGAGATCGAGAACGCCTTCTGAGGTGCATCGGGGTGCTCGGCGATGTAACGGATACTGCTGACGGTACTGTGAGTTCTGAGCAGTGCCTGCGAGGCCTTCTCCTCGGACCATTTTCCGCCCCATCCGGTGGAACCGGTGTCTCCGCCGTTCTCGTGGATGGCTTTGATCTTCTCCACCAGGTCCCTCTCGGTCAGTTCGATCTCGGAAGGGTTGTCGAGGAAGAAGGTGTCCTGCATGTCACGCGCAGGGTGGTCCTGGGGGATGAAAAGTACATCCATGTTCCAGAAGGCGGGCTGAACGTATTCCGAGGACATCTCGGTGAATCCCATTTCGGTGAACAGCCTGCGGACCTCGTTTCCGAGACGGGTGAGGGGGTTCTTCTTGGCGGGATATACTGCAGGTGCGAAGGTCTGGACATCGTATTTCCTGAACTCGACATCCTTCCACTTTCCGCTCTGGATGATCTCATCCGAAACCTCTGTGAGCTCCTCTTTGAGCTCGAGTCCGGACCTGGCGACGGCCTTTCCGTCATCCGTGAGGGTGATCTCCCTCTCGGTCACCACGACCTCCTTGATCATTCCTTTACGGGACTTGAGGTCCTTGATGACCCCTTTGTCGGCGTCCTTCTCGGCCACCGGGCCCTTGAGCATCCTGGAGATGAGCTCCTCGTCGGGCATCTGGGAGGAGACGGTCTTCTGTCCCAGATCGGTGAGTACGAGTTCCTTCTCCCCGTCCGCCTGCTGCATGGTGGCGAGCTTCTTGCGCATGAGCCATCCGACGGCGATGTTGTCCTCGCCGTTGCCCATCTCAGAGGCGAGCTGGGACAGTGCGATCCTTCCGTCGTGCCTGCTGATGATCGTGAGTGCGAGCCTCTCGGGAAGACCGTTCTTTAGGGATTCGGGATCGGTGAGTTCGAAGAACTTCTCGGAGGACTCGGCAATCTTGGCGAGTCCCTTGGACTCCAGCCAGGAGGCGGAACCCATGACCTCGACCTCGAGGGAGAAACCTCCGACATCGATCATCTGCTGAGGGCTTCCGTTCCCTCCGTTCTTATCAAGTGCCAGCAAGAGCTTTTTCTCGTTATAGCTCAGCCCTGAGGTAACTTCATTCATATCCATCCGAATCACCATTTGAATCCTTCGAACGCCATCTTGTCCACGATCTCTTTGGCCTCTTCCCTCTTGGCCTGATGCTCCTCGAGGAATACGTTGATCTTGGAAGTGAGCGCGACCTTGCATTCTCCGCAGAGGATCTCGCCTCTCCGGCACTTGTCCGCCATCTCGTTCAGTTTGGCGTCGTTATGCTCGAAGAGATAATAATTGTACTTGAAAACGGCACATACCTCGGGATTTCCTCCCTTCTCCCTCTGTTCCTCGACACTCACACAGCCTCCGGTGAACGCCCTTCCGACCTTCTTCTTGACCTGTTTGGGAGTGTCGGTGGTGTAGATGGTGGCGTTCTCATCAGAAGAGGACATCTTGTCGCCGCCGTTCAGTCCGGGGCACATCTTGCAGTAGAGCATGGAGGGCTTGGGGTAACCCATTCCGGGTGCCACATCGCGGGTGACCCTGAAATGGGGGTCCTGGTCGATACCGCAGGGCACCAGCACACGGGTCTGCTTCCCTTCGATCTCCGTAGGCAGGAAGGCCGGAGCGGATTCGAGGGTGGTGAAGAAGATCCTTCCGATGTTGGATTCGCCGTCGAATCCGAAGACCGCCTTGGCGGTGGAGAAGGTGACCTTCTTGGAAACGCGAAGTGCCAGAGGGTACAGGGTCTTGATATTTTCAGTGTCGAGGATTATCCTCGTGCGGTCGGGATCGAATCCCAGTGCGATGAAATCAAGGGCGTTCTCGTACGCCATGTTGCGTGTATCGTGAAGTGTGAGGTCCTTGAAAAGGAACTTCTCGTCGTCGGTCATCTGGAAGAGCATCTTGCACTTGAAGGTGTCCTGGATCCACTTGTTGAATATCCAAGGCATCATATGTCCCAGATGGGTGTTTCCCGACGGTCCGCGGCCGGTGTAGAGGTAGAATTCGTTGCCTTTGTCGTACTCGTCGAGCAGCTGTGTCAGGTCACGGTGACAGTAGAAGATACCGCGCCTGAGCATGTGGTGCGGTTCGCCGTAACGGGAGAGCCTGTCGAGAAGGGCATCGTCGATGGGGGTGGTACCGAACTTCTTCATCAATACGTCGTAATCAATGTCTCCGGTGACCTCCCATGGGGTTACCTTGAATTCCTCGGCCATTATCAGCCATCAGTGGGACTTACTTTAAAAATTTTAGTGAACGCGCGATTAAGGAACAGCAGGTCTGGGTCCTTTGCCGCGACAGGGAAAATCATACTCCAGCAAATCCTATTAAGGGCCTCGGGGATTACGGGGGCATGTGGAGCATACTCGGGGAAAATGCGATCTATCTCGACATTCCCTACAAATTCAAAGACAAGATCATGTCCCTGGCGACCGAGGACGACGACGGGGCGAAATTCAAGAAACTCCTGGACGATTCCGACGTCAGATTCATGATCAACGGCGAGAGTGAGGAATGCTGTTTCATGATCCAGGTCCCGGACGAGTACACCCCCGAGGACATCCAGTTCATGGCCGACAAGATCATCGATGCCATCATCAGGAACGACAAGGCGCCTGTGAGCGTCGACGGTGTCGAACAGAACTACAAGATCATCATCAACAACAACAAGGAACCGGAGATCATCGGTCTCCGCAAGACCCCCGGCATGTCCGCCGCAGAGGTCTTCAAACCTATCCTCAACGGATGGGCCTCTCCCGGAAAGGAGAACCCCAGTTCCCGCGGAAGATACATGGAGTGAGCGGACCGGGAACGGTCCCTCCCTCAAACCATTTCCACCTTTTTTCAATACTTGAAATCAAATGTGCCAGACGTTCAGAGTCTCTCGGACCTGAGGCTGATCTCGCTCATGTCCGATTCGTCCCTGGTGGGGGTTCCGGGATAGGTCTCGTTCTCCTCGGTGACCTCCTCGTGGAGGTTCATGAGCAGAGGAACGGGCATGAAGAGTTTCCATTTGTTGGAGATGTCCGCGGAGGTGGTGGCCTCGACCGCATAGTAATAGACGATGGAGGTCAGGAACACGACGAAAAGAATGATGACCGTCGAGTAGACGATGTAGAGGATGACGTTGAAAGGATCGTCCTGTCCCAGTGCCGCCTGAAGCACGTAGATCATCGCCGCGAAGATGGGCACGGCCATCCTGTAGATGGTGGCCACAGCGCCGTTGTAAAGGGAGAAGTCACGGTAGCTGGTGGTGATCTTCACGTTCAGCGATTTGAAGACGGAGAACGGCAGAACGATGATCGGGACGTACATCGTGACGCCGAAGATGAAGATGGGGATGTTAGCGGAGTAGTCCATGCTCACGAACGAAGGGTTCATGGAGATGTAGATCCAGAAGAACATCCCTACGATAAGAGATAGGACGACGGTGCTTCCCATGTCCCTCCAGGCGAACTTGGTGCCGATCTTCTTCGGCTCGATGGCGATGTTACGGGTATCGAGGTCCGGAGGCACGTTGAAAAGGAAGGCACAGAACCTGTCTCCCAGAGTGAGCTTCTCCTTGACGTTGGCATAGCGGATGTGTCCCACGACCCTGTAGAAGATGACCCTCTGCAGGGCATCGACGATACATGCCACACCCAATGCACCCAGCATCAGATAGATGATTATCAGAACGTAAAGGAACTGTTTCATCAAGATGAACACAGCCACACCAACCACGATCATCGCCATCAGGGCAGTGATGTTCTTGTGGTCGATGATGTAGATCAATCCGACAACAGCGAAGGGAATCGCGATATATGCCAGGAGGTCGTAGATCGACATGTCGAAAAGGGATCCGTTGAATCCGAAGACGATGGCGAAATAGGCGACAAGGGACAGCAGCCACACTGCCAGAACGACCTTGTCGAAGGTCCTCACAACGGACAGGCCCACAGGGGTGTCCTTCCAGAAACTGCGCTTTTCGCCTTCTTCGAGATGCATCATTTGCTATCGGACCACACTTTGACAGAGACATTGGACTTGTTGCCGGGAGTGATGCCCAGGAACAGACACATGTCGGAATAGTTCTTCGTTTCGAACGGGCCGAGGGTGGTCTCAGTGACACCTCCCACCTCCCCGAGCAGTCCTCCGCCGTCCTGAGTGGCTACGGCGACATCGATAGGCTGTTCGGAAACGACCTTGACCCTGATCACGCGGTTCTTCTTGACATCAAAAGGATACTTCAGTATGTTGAGATAACAGGTACCGGTGGAATTGGTAGGATCGAACTCCCCGATACGAATGTCGTTCTTCTCGAACAAAGTTTCCTCTTTTGAAAAGATTCCCATCTCTTACCCCATGGACAGGGTTCTTAAAAAGCATATTGGTCCCTGCCGACGATATCCCAGATTACAAGGATTCTGAAGGGAAACCGGGTCCGCTCAGACGGACGGATGACCCTGTTCCCCGAATGCGACTTCAACGGTCTTCTGCCGGATCGCAATGCCCACTAGGATGGCATTTTGTGCGTCTGGGTCTTCTGCATATCTTCTGAGATCGATCTGCTCGAGAGCTTCTTTGGCCAAAGATTTCAGACTTTTACGGGGATTCACGGTGGTCTTAACCTCGATTATTATCGGCGGATTACGTTTCGTCCTGCTGAAAAAAATATCCGTCAGACCATACCCTTTCGGCACTTCCTCACGGGCCTGAAGGATGGGAGTTACAAGATAAGCCATAATGACGTCACGGTACCGGTTATGCCTCTCTGTGGGGTTTTCATCCTGAGACCATTTCTTATCCATCTGAAGACCAGAAAGCATGGACTCTAGATAGCTGTTCAACGCCACCGCATTTCTCGAATAGATTGCATCTACAGCATTCTCTGCCAGTGTTTCAGCTTCTGTAGCTCTCTTGACCAATGCCTCGAAAGCAAATGCTACTTCCTCGTTCACCATCCCCACTTCATAGAGAGGAACTCCGTTCTCCTGTTTTCCTGTACGAACAGCCTTCAAATAACCTGTCATCGCCAGATATGAATAGACAACCGAAGGTCTCACCGAGGGAGAAACAACTTCAGAATACGAAATATTACCATCGATTGGTGATATCAACACCGAACTTTTATTCTCATACAGCCCTTTCAATGCAGATAAAGATTCAGAACCCATACTGGAAAGGAGATCTGCTGACATTCCGCCCTCAGTCATCTTATTCCAGTAAGATTTTGGTTCGCATCCGTTTTTGAGGTACATCATAACGCTGTATGGGTTGTACACATCCGCATCACCAAAACGGTATCCATCATACCATTTCCGAATCTCATCGATCTTTTCAGACCTCCCTGCTTCAGAAAGAAGTTCCTTTACTTCACGATCAGTAAATCCGAAGTATTCATCTCCCATCGGATCAAGAATGGTGCACATACAGGCATTGTTGAAACTACTGAGCATACTGGCCTTAGTTAACGGAACGATACCCGTCACAACCCCGGTTTTGAGACTGTTGTTGAATTTGAATGTCTGTTCCATAAACGGATTCAAATACCCGATGAATGAGCGGGCTTCTTCATCCGAATGGATATTCTGAATGCAATAGTCATATTCATCAACCAGAATTATGGCCTTTTTTCCATAAACTGCCTCAAGAATAGAACAAAGGGTCTTGACTGATTTGTCAGTGTCGATCTCTATCAGTTTTGACCCAGAACAGGACATAAGGAACTTCGCATCAATCTTTGACACAAGTCCGTCATCAATCAGATACAAAAATTGTTTCGCAAGATCAGATACCATAGACC
>CAVGRR010000041.1:0-14701 GCA_963631655.1 Eggerthellaceae bacterium | reverse complement strand
GTTTAAGTAGTGGAATTCAGTCTTCTGAGTGTAAGATTATCTTCTTTCTAAAACAAGCCCGACAGACTGTAATAAGTCATTATATAGGGGGAAAACTTACCGACTTTATTAAGAAGCCAGCAATGGCTAGGTGAGTCAATGTCACAGTCTGTAGAAGATTTAATCGCATCCTACATGAGTCAGTCCCCTCTTGCGTTTACAACAATGGCGATCGCTACCGGAGAAGAAGAGCATCACGACAGGAACGCACCGAAAAATGCGGACAACGAGAACATTCACGGAGCCATCAGCGGAGATCCCACCTGCGAATATTGCTGCTGCAGCGACAACGGATACTGCAAGACCCCCGCCCAGCACGCTGCCGTCATCGGATGTGTCGTCGTCTGTTGTGTATGCTGCTGTTACTGCACTAACGGATTCAACGGATACTACACATACTGGCCCTTCTGATTTGGAAACGGACCAGGATGAGCCGTCTCATTTCGGTTATTATCAAACCCACCCTTGCATGCGGAATGGCGTGCAAGCATTGCTACCATTCTCCGGAGGAACTCTCCTCCAAGGAATGTATCTCACTTGAAAGATTGGAAAAACTCTTTAGGATGCTGTCCCGCGAGTATGATTCCGTCTGGTTCGTATGGCACGGAGGAGAACCCCTTTCCCTCCCGTTCAGTTTTTACAAGAACGCCATCGATCTGGAGAAGAAGATCTTCGGACCCCACAGGTACGGAAACACCATTCAGACGAACGGTCTGGGACTCAACCGCAGACTTCTCAAATTCTGCAAAGACAACGAGATCAACATCGGGATCTCCCACGAAGGACCTTACGATGACATCCTCCGCCACGACGGAAAGAAGATCGAATCCCTGATCGCCGATATGTCGGACGGCGAACGTATGTTCTCTGTCAATTCCACCATCTCCCGTGAGACCCAAGACAAGCAGACCGAGATCTTCAGACACTTCCGCGATGTCGGTGCCGCAGTCAGCCTTTGTCCCGTGCTTCCCGTGGGCTGCACCGCATGCCACAAAGAACTCATTCCCGAACCCGGGGCATACATCAGATCGAGCATAGAAGCGTTCGACGAATGGTTCAACGACCCCGACTGCAGGACGCCTCTGGTGCCCCATTTCCTGTACGTTCTGTCGGCCCTGGGAAACCCCCAGTTCAGCGACTGTGCCCACACGTCCTGCCTCACCAAGTACCTGTGCATCTACCCCAACGGGGACCTTTATCCCTGCGCCAAACCCTGTCCCGGAACGATGAAACTGGGCAACATCGATGATATCGAATCGATTTCCGAAGCTTTCCACAACGAGGCCTTCGGCGAGATCCTGAAAGGAACGATAGCACGCAGGCAGAAGTGCCAGACGTGTGAGATATTCAATTTCTGTCAGGGCGGATGCACCCTTGACGCCCATTATGAATCGGGCATCGAGAACAACGGCGGAGATTCCTGCAGGATCTACCGCGAGATCTTCACCCACGTGAAAAAATGCGTCGACGAGATCATCGACGAGAAAAAGGACCTTTCCAAGTACAACCCCTTCGTGAGGGATGCCGTACTCGGAAAGATCGTGAACCCTGCGCTCAGCAGTTTCTGATCACTGGGTCTTTGCCGCTATCGCACTGACCTCTATCTTCACGCCTTTCGGCAGAGAGGCCGCTGCGATACAGGTCCTTGCAGGGAAGGGCTTTGTGAAGAACTTTTCATAGATAGCGTTGACCTTTGCGAAATCGCCCATATCTGCAAGATAGAGATTAACGGACACGACAGTGTTCATGTCCGCTCCGCCGGCCTTGATGACGGCAAGCAGATTGTTCATGGCGAGTTCCGCCTGTTCCTCGATGGTCTCCGGAATGAGGCCTGTCTTGGGGTCAAGAGGGATCTCTCCTGCCGTAAAAACAAGATTTCCTGCAACAATACCCTGCGAATACGGACCGACCGCAGGAGGTGCGTTCCCTGTGATTACCTGTTCGATGCTCATGTTCATTCCTCCGCACTGCTGATGTCATACGGTGTGTTCTGGTACACGTAATAATTGAGCCAGTTGCTGAAAATCAGATTGGCCGTGCTCCTCCACGTCATGATCGGGTCCTGGGACGGATCGTCGTTGGGGAAATAGTTCTCAGGCACATGGGGGTTGAGTCCCTTGTCGAGATCACGATAGTACTCGTAGGACAGGGTGTTGGGGTCGTATTCCATATGTCCCAGAATGAAGATCTGACCGGACTGTTCGCTCACGACTATGCCGACCCCTGCGTCTTCAGAATACACGATGAGATGCAGATGGGGATTCTTGACGATGTCCTCGGCTTTCACCTCGGAGTGTCTGGAATGCGGGAACTTGAAGAAATCGTCCAATCCTCTGAGCAGGGGATCGTCCTTGATCATGGCGCGATGTACGAAGATACCGGACTTCTTCGAATCGAGATGGTACTTCGGGATCTTGTAATGGTAATAGAGCCCAGCCTGTGCTCCCCAGCAGATGTGCAGGGTGGAGGTCACATGGGTCTTGCTCCACTCCATGATCTCCGAGAGTTCCGCCCAGTAATCGACGTTCTCGAACGGGATATCCTCGACAGGCGCGCCTGTGATGATCATACCGTCCCATTTTCTTCTCTTGACATCGTCGAAGACCACGTAGAACTTATCGAGATAGTCCTGCGAGGTGGTCTTGGAACTGTGGGTCTTCATCCTGAGGAACTTGATGTTTACCTGGAGGGGGGTGTTGCTGAGAAGCCTCAGCAACTGGATCTCGGTCTCCACCTTGGTGGGCATCAGGTTGACGATAAGGATCTCGAGGGGACGGATGTCCTGGTGCGTGGAACGCTCCTCACTCATCACGAAGATGTTCTCGTTTTCGAGCACCCCGGCTGCGGGCAGATCGTTCGGTACGTTTATCGGCATCTTTTCCCCTCGGAATGAAGTTTCAGTCGAAGATTCCCATGCTGACGTATTTGTCTCCGCCGTCGGGAACGATGGCGACGACCTTGGATCCGGGGTTGGCCTTGGCGATCTCGATGGCCTTGACGATGTTGGCACCGGCGGAGATACCGATGAAGATTCCTTCCTCGCGGGCGACGGTCTTTGCCATTGCCATGGCGTCTGCGGATTTGACGGTCTCGACACGGCTGACAACGCTGCGGTCGAGGTTCCTGGGGACGAAGTTGGCTCCGATTCCCTGGATCTTGTGTCCGCCTGCGTGGCCTTCGGTGATGAGGGCGGACTCTGCAGGTTCGACAGCGATGGTCTGTGCGTCGGATCCCGCATCTTTGAGGGCCCATGCGATACCGGAGATGGTTCCTCCGGTTCCGAAACCTGCCACGACATAATCGACATCGGGGAGGTCTGCAAGGATCTCCTTTCCGGTGCCTGCCCTGTGGGCGAGGATGTTGGCCGGGTTGTCGAACTGACCGGTCATGATGGAGTTGGGAGTGGATTTGACGAGTTCGTCGGCCTTGTCAAGGGTTCCCTTCATTCCCTCGGAACCGGGGGTGAGGACGATCTTGGCACCGTAGGCCTTCATGTAGGCCTGCCTCTCCTTGGACATGGTCTCAGGCATGACAAGTATGCAGTTGTATCCGCGGACGGCTGCGATCATAGCGATGGCGATACCGGTGTTTCCGGAAGTAGGCTCGATGATGGTTCCTCCTTTCTTGAGGAGACCTTTGGCCTCGGCATCGTTGATCATGGAAAGGACGGCACGGTCCTTGACAGATCCTCCGGGATTCTTGCTCTCGAGTTTTACGTAGATCTCAGAACCTTTAGGAGACAGCTTGTTGAGCCTCACAAGAGGGGTGTTTCCGATGACTTCAGTAATACTGTTGTATTTTGCCATTGAACGAAATTAGGCGGGGCAGTATAAAAGTTTAGTCAGTACTAAACTATCATTTTTATTCGTATAAGACTATTTTCATACTCATAGGATAATCCAATCGTTCAGTATTACTTGTTTGTACATATGGAATTGATACAATTATCTGGCACATTTAATTTGTCTTAAAAATTAGAAATCCGTTTAAATATTGCTAATTTGCATTAAACCCTATATAAAATCACAACATTTGGTCACTTATGACCGATGACAGGATGGATCCGCTCAGACGGAACTTCCAATTCCAGAAAGTGATTACCGTCGTAGGCGCACTGCTGATGATCAGCAAATTCCTCGCCTACTTCCTTACGAACTCGGTGTCCATCCTCACCGATGCCCTCGAGAGCATCGTCAACGTCGCCGCAGGTGCGATCGGACTTTATGCACTATTCCTCTCTATGCAGCCCCCGGACAGCAACCACCCCTACGGTCACGGTAAGGTGGAACTCATCTCGTCCTCGGTCGAAGGGACATTGATCTGCCTCGCGGGACTCATGATCATATTCGAGACCGTGGACAAGGTCATCCGCGGCGACCTCGGGATCCGTTCTCTCGATCTGGGTCTTGTCATCGTGGCCATCGCTGCGGCCGTGAACTATGCCATGGGTGCCACCGCCATCCGTATGGGAAAGAAGAGCCGTTCCCTCGCCCTCGAGGCCAGCGGAAGACACCTCTGCAGCGACACCTATTCCTCAATAGGTATCCTTCTAGGACTTTCGATAATGTACGTGTGCACCAGCTTCGGATACGATGCATATTGGATCGATCCCGCCATGGCCGCCCTGTTCGGATTCATCATCTGCCGCACGGGTGTCAAAGTGGTCTACAAGTCGTTCTGCGGGATCATGGACACCTCAGACCGCAAACTCGTCACGAAGGTCACCCGTTGCCTGAACCAGGCCCGTACGGAGGATGTTCTCGATATCCACCACCTGAGGATCACCACTTACGGTGCATCCTTCCATATCGATGCCCACATGGTCGTACGCCACACCATGACCGTCGGTGATGTCGAAGAGGTGGTATCGGAATTCCGCAAAAAAGTGAACAAAATGCTCGGTGACGACGTCGATATCACATTCATGGCGGAACCCTGCGACAGACAGTTCTGCAGATACTGTAAGAACGGATGCGACCTCAGACGCTTCGACTTCGTGGAGATAAACATAATCTCTGCCGAAAAGGCCACCCGTGCCTCACCCACCAAGAGCAAACTGTACAAGGAAGATCACTGAGGGCGGAAGACTAGCCTTATATCCATCCAACCGTATTTCGAAGCATGTTAGGATTCGGCAAGAAGGACGTTCCCGAGAAGGTCCGCAGACTCGGACTCAGCAAGTGGTATGGTACTCTCTCAGAGAACGACAAGGTGAAACTGGGCAGATATATCGACAAGGCCGACGATTCGTCCGAATCCGCATTCTTCGTATCCGTCATCGCACAGGCCGATGAGGACCACAACTACAAGTTCATCGCAGCCCTCTACGACAGCGTCAAGGACCTTATCAAGAACGACATCGAACGCTACGACGTCAACGATGCGGCCCTCCTCGGATTCTACAACATGGAGGACTACGACCGCTGTCTGGCACTTTGCGATATCGGCCTCGAGCTCCTCAAGAAGAAAGAGGTCTTCGACCATGTGATGTCCCGCGGAACCGCTGACATCCCCATCCCCAACGACATCAACTGCCGCAACTACAAGCTCAACGTGATCGTCGGGATCAAGTTCGATTACGACCAGGGTGACAAGCTTCTGCTCGAATTCCAGGACATGGGACTCATCACCCCCGAGGATGTGGAACACCGCAGGAACTCCATCAAGACATTCCGTCTTCAGAGGACCTTCGACAACATCTTCAACGTCAAGGAGAAGAACTGAGAAAGGACCTCCATCCCACCTGCGGGATCACATCGACCGCAGGTTCCTCATAAGGATGGACTTTATCGATCTGGGACAGTACCGCTTTCAGATCTTCTTTCCTGCAGACGAACTTCAGGACCATCTCGTCGGCAACGGTGATCTCACCGGGGGTTCCGTCGAAGGGATGTGCCCCCTCTTCCGTTTTCCACGTTCCTTTCACCGGGAAATAATAGAAACATCTGCGGTATCCGGAATAAACGGGTTCGAGGACCGAATCTATGGCATCCATCAGGGATTCCATATACTCTTTCGGAACCGATACGGATACGCCGTAGATCTCAGTGGGTCCCATTGAGAACCGCTCCGGTGCCTTTCTTTTCGATCTCTGAAGTGAGATCTTCTACCGCATCGGACACTGCGCGTCCCGCCTTACGGTCGAGGTCCGCGATGAGCTTCTGAATCTTGGCGACCCTTTCATCAATGTTCTTCAGTGCCTTTTTCGCATGACTCTTGAGATAGGCGGTACTGAGAAGGGTGGCTAGCATACTGGTCAGAGGGAACAGATAGACGGTTCCCGCCACGAGACCGATGGCATTCTTGAGATCGGAATTGTGAAGGACCTTGTCGACAAGCGCGTTGTCCGGAATGGGCTGCAGTTTGCGTCTGAGGGCCTGGTACATCAGTTTCTGGCCACCGAAGACGACCTCCATGCTCCACTGCACCTGTCCCAGAACGGGTGCGGGGACACCTTTGGGAACTGTCGTCTTATCGAGAATGGCCTTTCTGAAATCGTCTGCGGAATGTCCGGGGAATTCGGTCCAGTTGTAGCCTGCTGTGTAAACGGAATGTGCGTCGGAACCGCTGGTCGCCGCCCACCTTCCGGGATACATGTCCATAATCCTCTGGGCGAGAAGATTGGAATATGGATCGGGATGACCGCCGTTGATTGTCTCGAATCCCTCGAGCGGGAGTTCGAAAATCTTCTCCTGCATACCGTCGACGTGGACGCTGAAGGGATGGGGTGCGATACACAGACCGCCCTGTTCATGGATGATATCCACTGTTTCTTCAGGAGAAAGGAACTTCTTGGGTTTCTCGGTGAGCCAAAGGCCGATGACCTCGCCCTGATCGGTCATAACTTCATCGCCGACGACGATCTCGATGTCATCGAATTTCTTGGCGTATTTCTCTGCCCTGAAACCGCCTGCAACCTCGTTGTGGTCGGTTATGCAGAGGACATCCAATCCTTCACGCCTTGCACGGTCGACCTGTATTTCAGGGTCGATTACCGATTCTGGGAAACGGAGGATCCCGAGCTTGTTGAAACCGGAATAGTCCGTATGCGAATGAGTATCCGCTTTACCCATCTCATCCATACGTCCCCCAACAGAGTTAGTTATTATAAGTATTTCTGAAATAATTTAGGTTTAACTAAATAATTTCGTTTATCCAGTAGTATAATATCGTACTGATTACAGGATATTTCAGCCGAACAGGGCCGGGGGTCACCCGGCCTGTGGTTTCAGTGAAAAACTCACTGTTCGGCGTTCTTGGACTTGTTCTGATCGAGGTCGTCGGGATAGTAGTATTCTCCCTCGGCCTTCTGCGTACGGTCGAGGTTGGAACCTTCCTTGTTGATCCTGGGTCTGTGGGTATCCGCATCACGCCTGAAGGTGATACCGACGGTCTTGAGGAACCTGTTCATTCCCTCACGCATCTTGAAGGGTCCTTCCGCGATACCGTGACGTCCGGGTTCTCCACCAAAGACCATGATGGAATCCGCGACCATGTCGATGAAATAGATATCGTGGTCAACGACCATGGCGGAACGGCCGGTCTTGTCCATCATTCCGGAGATACATTTTGCAGCCTCCATCCTCTGGTTCGAATCGAGATATGCCGAAGGTTCATCGAACAGGTAGATATCCGCTTCTTCTGCAAGACATCCTGCGATGGCGACCCTCTGAAGTTCTCCTCCCGAAAGAGTGGACATCTTCTTCTCGAAAAGGAATTTGATGGCCAGCGGACCGAGGACCTGGGTCTCGAAAATGCTGGAGGTCACAGTGTCGAAGTTCTTGGCGTACAGGTACTCCTGGACGGTGCCGTCGAAGTCGTGCGAGATGTACTGGGGCTTGTAGGCGACCTTCATCACACCGTTGACGCATCCCTTGTCGGGTTTGATCTCGCCTGCGAGCATCTTGACGAAGGTGGTCTTACCGGTGGCGTTCGGACCGACGATACCGACGGACTCCCCGATCTTCACGGATCCACTGTTGACATCGAGCTTGAACTCTCCGAAGTCTTTGGAGACCTCTTCGAAATCGATGAGTTCGGGGGTGTTCCATTCACCGGAAGGCGCCATCAGGTCGAACTGGATGGGGCGGTCCCTGAAACGGATGTTCTCCTCAGGCAGGTAACCGTTGAGGTACGCGTTGATGGCCACCCTGACCTGTCTCGACAGGGTGAACACACCGTATGCCCCCTCGGAACCGTAGACGAGGTTGACTATGTCTGCGAGATAATCGAGGATGGCGAGGTCGTGTTCGATAACGATGACATACTTGTCCTCGGCGGCGAGGCTCTTGATGATACGGGCCATCTTGACCCTCTGGTAGATATCGAGATAGGAGGTGGGCTCATCGAAGAAGTAGATGTCGGCGTTCTTCATGCAGGTGGCGGCCATGGCGACCCTCTGAAGTTCTCCTCCGGAGAGCTTGGAGATGTCCCTGTCGATGACCTGTTCCAGACCGAAGGTCTTGACAGCTTCGTCAACGGATAAACGGTCGGTGTTCTTGGAAAGAAGGTCCCTGACCACACCTTTGGTGGATTTCGGAAGCAGATCGACGTACTGCGGCTTGTATGCGACCTTGATCTTGCCGTCGTAGACCGCTTTCATGTAGTCGTGCATCTCGGTACCCTTGAAGTGGGCGAGGATGCCCTCGACATCGGGGGGATTGTCGAACCTTCCGAGGTTGGGCTTCACAAGACCGGAAAGGATGTTGATGGCGGTGGTCTTACCGATACCGTTGGGTCCCAGGATACCGGTGATCATACCCTTTTTGGGGGTTGGGAGACGGTAGAGGCGGAAGGAGTTCTCACCGTACTGGTGGACCATCTCCTCTTTCAGTTCATCCGCGAGACCGATGATCTTGATGGCCGAGAACGGACATTTGTTGATACAGATTCCGCACCCCTGGCACAGTGTCTCGGAGATGATGGGCTTACCCCTTTCTCCGAAAGTGATTGCCTCAATTCCGGTCCTCATGAGAGGACAGAACTTGGAACATTCCTGATTGCATTTCCTGTTCTGACACCTGTCGACCAATACCGCCGCGATCCGCATGATTAATCGGATGTGCCAACGCCCGCTTTTTAATATAACTATCGCAAGACCCGGCCCCGTCCAGAAAGGAGGGTGCTCCAACACCAGTTACGTTTAATGTATCCTCCGCTATCTGGGCATCTATGGAAACCGGGAAAGAAACGGTCGGCACAAAGACACTTCTCGGAGATCCGACGATCGCCATCCCCGCGATGGTCGCCCCGCTGGCGGTCGCGATACTGATTCAGAACGTCAACAGCATGACTGACATCATGTGGGTCTCCTGGTTGGGAGGCAACGCAATCGGAGGTCTGGGTCTTGCATATCCGCTGTATGCGACCATATGCGGATTCGGCAACGGGCTGGGGATCGGTGTCTCGTCGGCCATAGCCCGTCACGTCGGGATAAGGGACAGGGAAGGTGCGATGCGCACGGCTGGACAGGCGATATTCCTTGCAATACTGTTCGCTGTGATTCTCGCATGCATATTCGTCCCCCTTGCCAGACCGCTCATGGGCCTTTTCGGGGGAGGAGATGCCATCGATGCCTCGCTCGAGTACGGAATGCCGATGTACAGTTGCTGTTTCTTCCTGATCATTGGTTCTGTGATGTCCGGCGTCCTCAGGGGAGAAGGTGCGGCCCGTGCCTCGATGATCGTCCAGGTGGCAGGTGCCGCCACGAACATCATCCTCGACCCGATCTTCATCTACGTGCTCGATATGGGCGTCGCCGGTGCAGGATGGGCCACCGTCGTGGCAGGTATGGTCTCCATGCTTCTGGGTCTTTCATTCTACGTGAAGAAGGATATGATGTACGTCAGGATCCGCCCGAAGGACATAATCCCCAACTGGAAGTACTCTAGGGACATCCTTTACGTGGGACTTCCGCAGAGTTCCGAATACGCGGTCATGTCCCTCATCAACCTTCCCATGAACTTCATCATCGTCGGTGTCGGAGGCGCCTCCGCTGTCGGAATCTACACATCTGCATGGCGTGTTGCCTACATCGCGTTCGTCCCCGCTCAGGCCTACGGAGGTGCGGTCGTGTCCGTCTGTTCGGCCGAATTCTCGGCAAAACGTTCGAAGATGATCGAGAAGGCATTCGGATTCACAGTGAGGAAATCCGTGAGGCATTCGCTGTACCTTGCGATCGGAATGATAATCCTTGCGTACCCCATGGCCATCGTCTTCACACAGGCCGATGACCTTCAGTATCTAAGGACGGAGATGACCCTGCTGTTTTTCTGCCTCGCGGCGATGCTTCCGGTAATGTCCCAGGTGTTCGTGGGATCGTCTTTCCTGCAGTCGATAGAACACTCCGGCGTCGCACTGATGTCCTCACTGATAAGGAACATCGTGATGGTCTTCGGATATCTGTCTATGGCCTGGATATTCCGCTGCACTTTGAGCATCTGGGTCATTATGGCCGTCATCGAGATCTTCGGCGGAATACTGATGGCCTGTCTCGCCTGGAAGTACATCAAAAGGTTCTCAGCCGAATGTGCAAACGACCCGACGGCCAACCTGTCATAAGATGGATTCAACGTGCGCGTGTGCGCATATCTATAATTACCGCCCTGGTAATCGCCCATCATTATGTCAAAGATACTGATCAACATCGCATGGCCGTACGCGAACGGCCCGATCCATCTCGGCCACGTCGCCGGATCGCTCCTTCCCCCGGACATATTCAGCAGATACAACCGCCTCAAAGGCAACGAGGTGTGGGTCGTCGGAGGTTCCGATCAGCACGGAACCCCCATCACCGTCTCCGCAGAGAAGGAGGGTGTCACCCCCGAGGAGATCGCCGACCGTTACCACAACATCAACAAGAAGTCGATCGAAGGTCTGGGGATCGAGTACTCCCTCTTCAACAAGACCCACTGCCCCATTCACGAAGAGGTAACCCAGTGGATGTTCAGCCGTCTCCGCGAGAACGGATATATCGAAGAGATCACCGAGGACGAATACTACTGCCCCAAGTGCCAGAAGTTCCTTCCCGACAGATATGTGGAAGGCATATGTCCCAAATGCGGTGCCAAAGATGTCCGTTCCGACCAGTGCGACAGCTGCGGTACCACCTTCGTTCCCGGAGACCTTCTCGAACCCCACTGCATGCACTGCGGTTCCACTCCTGTCGTCAAGGCATCGAAACAGTTCGCCCTGAAACTCTCCGCCTTCGAGAAGCCCCTGACGGACTGGATCGGCACCAAGGACTACTGGAGACCCAATGTGAAATCCTTCACCGAGAACTTCCTCAAAGGCGGTCTGAAGGACAGGTCCATCACCAGGGACATGTCCTGGGGTGTCACCATCCCCGTCGAAGGCGAGGAATGGAAGTCCAAGGTCATCTATGTCTGGTTCGACGCCGTCATCGGTTACCTTTCCTCGTCCGTCCAGCACTCCAGGGATATCGGAGACCCCGAGTACTGGAGGACATTCTGGCAGAACCCCAACTGTAAACATTATTACTTCATCGGAAAGGACAACATCCCCTTCCACTCCATCATCTGGCCCGCCATGCTGATGGGCTGCAAGAACGATTTCAACCTTCCCTACGACATCCCCGCCAACGAATACCTGATGTTCAACGGCGGAAAGCTCTCCAAGAGCAGGAAAGGTTCCGTGACTGACGGATACTCCCTGATCCCCAGGGACATCCCCCACGTCCTCGAAAAGTTCGATCCCGAAGAGGTCCGTTACTACCTTTCGGTGGTCATGCCCGACCTCCACGATTCTGATTTCTCCTGGGAGGACTTCGAGACCAAGATCAACAACGAACTCGTGGCCGCACTCGGTAACTTCTACCACCGCTGCCTCAGTTTCACCCACAAGAACTTCGGCTGCATCCCCGAGAACGATTCCCCCGACGCGAAGGTCACCGAGGAGATCGAATCCACATTCAAGGACTACAGCGAGCACCTCGAGACCTGCGATTTCAAGAAGGCGATCATGGATGTCATGGCCCTCGCCCACTACGGTAACGAGTACTTCAACTCCTGCACCCCCTGGAAACTCGTCAAGACCGACAAGGCAGCCTGCGGAAAGGTCCTTTACGACAACCTCAGGATCGTCAGGGCCCTGGCGGTCATGGCATGGCCCTTCATGCCCAAATCTTCCGATAAGATCTGGAGCGATCTGGGTCTTGAGGGATCCATCGAGAAGGCAGGATATGCCGTCCTCGAGAGGGAACTCGCCTCCGGCACCGCTCTTCACGAGCCCCAGCCCGTCTACGGCAAGATCGACCTGAAGGTCATGTTCCCCGAACTGTTCGACCAGCCCGAGGCCGATGTGCCCAAGAAGAAGGAGGAACCCAAACCAGAACCCTTCGCGGCATTCAGGAAACTCGACCTCCGCGCGGGAAGGATCATCAACGTCGAGGACCATCCTGCGGCAGATAAACTGTACAAACTCACCGTGGACTTCGGAGATGCGGAGCCCAGGACCATCTGTGCCGGACTCAAGGCGTTCTATACCAAGGACGAGCTCATGGGATACGAAGGAATTGCAGTATACAATCTCGCTCCCCGTCCCCTCCGCGGAATCGATTCCTGCGGAATGATGCTCTGCGCAGATGACGAGACCCTCGGCGGAAACACCATCGCCCTCCTTAAACCGTCCCGCGAGGTGCCTCCCGGAACCCGTTTCGGATTCACCGACGAAGAGGTCACCGGTATCGCGGATTACAAGAAACACTTCTCGCAGACCGTCATGAAGACCTCCTCCGTAAAGGACGGAAAGTTCACCGCCGACGATTCCAACATCGAAGTGCCAGACAACGCCCCCGAGGTCATCGCGGCAGTGATAGACAACGGAAAGACCATCGCGCTCACGGACGGAAAAGGAACCACAGTCACGGTCGTACGCCCCGTCAAGAACGGTGCGGTCATCAGATGAACAAAGTCAACCAAAGATGATATCATGGACAACAACGAACAGAGCATACCCTTCGCAGACTTCAGAAGACTCGACCTCCGCCTCGGGACCGTCAAAGAAGTGAACGACCACCCCGACGCTGAGAAACTGTACATTCTGAAAGTGGATCTCGGTGAGGAGGAACCCCGCACCGTGGTCACCAACATCAAGAGCATCTACTCCAAAGAAGACCTGCTGGGACATAGGATCCTCATCGTGGCGAACCTCAAACCCGCCAACTTCAGGGGAGTGAAATCCTTCGGAATGATCGTGGCCGCAGACGACACCGAAATGGGCGGGAACAGCCTCCTTCTGCTCCAGCCGTCCTGCGATGTCCCGGACGGTACGCAGATGGGCTGCGGACTCGAGATCTCCACTTCCAGGGCCGATATGAAGCACATCGAGAAGGTCAACATGAAGATCGCCACCGTGAAGGACGGCAAGTTCATGGGTATGGACATCGAACTCCCGGAGGGCGCACCTGCACGTGTCGCCGCCGTGATCGACCAGGACAAGGTCCTCGTCCTCGGAGACGGAAAGGGCTGCGTGATGACGGTCGACGGTGACATCACGGACGGAGCGCCGGCCATATGAAGGCAGACCTGCACGTACACACATGTTATTCCAACGACGGGGTCTCATAGCCCCGTCAGGTGATCGAGCAGTGCGTAGCCGAAGGTATCGGCTGCGTGGCGATCACCGACCACAACGAATTCAAGGCCTTTGCGGATGAAAAAGACAATCCCGAAGGCATCATAATCATCCCCGCTGAAGAGGTCTCCTCCTCCGAAGGCCACATCGTGGCATTGGGGATCGACCGTCAGATCCCCCGCGACATGGGGATCCAGGAGACCATCGACGCCATCCATGAGGCAGGCGGATTCGCTGTCGCGGCACATCCGTACAGATGGTGGTCCGGCCTCGGAGTGAAGAACACCCTCGCCTTCGACTTCGACGGAATTGAAGCTCTGAACGCCCGTTCCATCCCCAGCGCGAACAGGAAATCTCTGAAGCTGGCACATAAGATCGGAAAGCCGATGACGGCAGGCAGCGATGCACATTCCCCCGGAAGGATCGGCCACGGATACGTCGACCTTCCCGACGGACTGAAGACATGGCAGGAGGTCATGGAGGCCATCAAGGCCGGAAAGGCGGAACCCCACAGCAGCTCAAGGGCGATGGGCGGTACCCTTCGTTACGGAGTGAAGTCCATCGGACAGTGGATCTTCAGAGGATTCAAGAGGATGTGAATCCCGATTCAAAAAACAATACGGGCCCCGATCTCTGCACGGATCGCGGATCTTTTCAATCATTTCCTCAAACATATTACCTTACCGGAACGCATCTGTAAAATCATGTACACAGTACAGAATTATGCAGAAAATCGGTTGCTGGCACATTCAAGTGCCAATTGTATTCAATTTGTAGACAGTGATTTTCGGAGCAAATCGCTCATGTTCCTTTTTTCCCGGATTTCAACCATGTCTAACCGATGTCCTCAATACGGTTAAATAAGCTCAAATCGAACATATTCAGCAATAATACAGACGGAATGACGTCTGTAAGGGGAAAAGAAAATGAATTTGAACGGAGCACTTAGGAAACACACCGAAATATTGTGTGCGATTGCTGCGATAGCGGCGGCCTTGCTTCTGATGGTGTCCATACTGTCAATAAGCGACACCTCCGCAGCGGCGGATACCGTGGTAAAGGACAGTTC
>CAVGRR010000040.1:0-14735 GCA_963631655.1 Eggerthellaceae bacterium | reverse complement strand
TCTCTCTTCCGGTGAGGTCCTGGTGGAAACCCATGCTGAGCTCCAGGATACTTGCGACCTTTCCGGTGACGGTGACCTCACCCGTATCCGGTTCAAGAATTCCGGAGACGAGCTTCAGGAAGGTACTCTTTCCGGCACCGTTCTTACCGATGATCCCGACGGCTTCACCTTTGCGGACCTCGAGGTTAACATCGTGGAACACGTTGAACTCGGATTTCTTCTTCCTGTGGAAACGTCCTTCCTTGGTAGGGTCCTCAATGAAGAACGATTTCGACATATCCTTGACGCTGATGACCAGATCATTGTACGAAGAAATGTATTCCACGGTTTTTTTTGTACCGAATTCGGATTCCTCTTCCATCAGAGCACCTCCGGCAGCCTTTTCTTGTAATGTTCGAACACGGCCCATCCGATGAAGAACATGGATACTGCAAGGATACAGCAGAGCAGCACCTGGGACATATCAGGCATGGTGCTGTAGTAAATCAGACTGTGGAACACCTCGACGAAGTAGGTGAAGGGGTTGTACCACACCAGGGTCTTGAGGAGACCAGTGGTCTCGCTCGCCATGAAGAAGGTCGGAGTGATCCAGACGACGAGACGCATGGCGATGCTCATGAAATGCCCCACATCCCTCAGGAAGACGCACACTGTTGAAACCAGGAACGAACATCCCAGTCCGAAGACGAACATCACGAAGAGCATCACGGGGACCATGAGTGCCGCACCCCAGTCCATGGGGTTGCCGTACGACAGGATGACTATGATGACCGCGAGATAGACGATGACCACTGAAAGCATCTGCATCGCGGTGTCCGCTATAACGACTATCTCACGCGGGAACTTCATTTTGGTGATGAAAGATGCATTGTTCAGGATTGCACGCCCTTTCAGACACCCGCTCATGAACGAAACAGGGAACATACCTGCACACAGATAGATCCAGAAATCCTGGATTGGACGGACGCGAATGGTGGTGAAAACAAGGTAAAGAACCAGGATCGTGAGGACCGGTGCGAGCATGTGCCAGGCGAATCCCAGTGCGCTGCTCTTGTAACGTCCTGCCGTGGTCCTTTTGATCATCGCACTGAGGATGATCCGATTGTCGTAGATGTCGCGGAACACAGAGGCCATGTTTCCGAAGAATGATTTTCCCATCTCAGATCCTCCTGAGGAAATTGAGTATGAAGAACAGCAGGATGAGGCAGGCGGCGATACCCACAAGATTCATCTTCGGGAAGGGAGCCTTTTCAAAATATTCGAAGACCACATTGTCGCTGTATCCTCCGATGTCTTTGAGGGCCCCTTCATAACACTTGACGGTGACACTCGGTACATCGGAGTCTATTAAGAACGCGTTGGTGGCATAGACATCCTTGGAATAAATCTCGATGAGGGTCAGATATTTACAGTCGGAGAAAACAGCATTGCCCAGAAAAGTGACGGACTGCGGGATCACGATCGAAGTGATGGCGGTATTGGCAAAAGCCACATCACCGATGGATTCCAGGCCGTCATGGAGGATTATCTCCTTGAGAGAGGTGCATCCCCAGAAAGCCATGTCTTGGACCTGGTGCACATTTTCACCTATATCCACTGTCTCCAACTTGCTGCAGTTCATGAACGCGCTGTAATCGATCTTCTGGACCGAATCGGGAATTATAACCTCCTGGAGTTCGGCCATATAGGCAAAAGCGAAACCGTCGATCGCCAGCATCTCTGAGGAAAGCGTGAGCTTGGTTATATGCGAACCGCAGAATGCATACGGCAGGACGTTTTCGATGGTATCAGGTATCCTGTATTCGGTAAGATACGAAACGTCGTCGAGTTTGCATGCTACAGGGAATGCCACGATCGTTCTATCGTATTTCTGAGAATCGATAACGGTGAGGGCATAATTGCACACCGAATATTTCGTGTTGCCATCGGCCACAGAGAATGATGCAAGGGAGGTACAGTTGCGGAACACGCCTTCGCCTATGGACATGACCTTTGCGGGGATTTCGATCTCTGTCAGTGAAGCACAACCTGCGAATGCACTGTCACCGATGGTCTGGAGTTCCGAAGGAAGCTGAAAGTTCTTGAGCTTCTCGCAGAAATTGAATGCGTAATTGCCGATAATTCCTGGTCCGTCCCCTAAGAATTTCACCTCTTCAAGAGATGTGCAGGAACTGAAAGCACTGTCCCCAATCAGAAGGACGCTCTTACCGATAGTGACCGATATGAGGTTCTGGCACATTCCAAAAGCTCCGGAACCGATCTGAGGTACGCTGTTGGGGACAGTATAGGTGGTGCTGGGGTTGGCAGGCGGGTAACGGAGCAGATTGCCGTAGCCGTTGACATAGGGCATCTCAAAAAGAACCCCTACTGAGTCCGTGACAAAGTAGTTGTTCAGAGGATCGACTTCGAAACTTGCGATATTATTGTCAACGAATGCGTATGAGTCAATGGTCTCCACGTATTTCGGAATGATGATGACGACGGACTCCGCATCCCCACAGTCACTGAATGCCTGATAAGATATCTTGGTGACTGCATATTCTGTTCCGTCATCGTCAGTTACGGTCGCGGGGATCTCGATCCGTTCGGTAGTCGAATCCGCAGCATACGCAGTGAGCGCGACATTGGTGGTACCTTGGAGCACCGTGAATGTGAAACATCCATCTGTTATAGTCTTCTCTTCTGAGGTTTCGGCATCGGTCGGCAGCACGTCGGCGAGTACTATCGTCAGGCAGGCTGTCAAAGCGATCACGAATAGAACCGCCGACTTTTTCATACCGCGTCATTTAGGTTTTCAATTTAACAGTTCGCTTATCTCGATGTCCCAGCAGACAAGATTTAGGTGCGATTACAGAGTATGAAAAACATGAATACATGAATCAAGGCTGTTTTTATCTGCAATGTTCTGAAGTCGTGTGAATCGACCCCGACCTTGCAACATGATAGAATTTAGAGAATTTTGAAACGATATGTGGAAACAACCGATCAACGAAGAGAACCTCAAAGTTCGACTTTGTATCCAGCCGATATCCGCCTGGACGAAAGTTAGATGTCTCCAACTCGGAAATTCCGGCGCATCGAGCCGGCCGAAAAAGGAATTTCCGACCATAGGAATCGAAAGGATACATCCATCAACCCTTGATTCCTCAGAACTGCAACTTTCCATCCCTTCTTTATTAGAAGAATGACAAGGGAAAAAAGCAGAAATCAGACAACTGCGGATCTATGTGATTTTACCGCCTGTGAGCAACTCAAATTTTATTTGATGAATTCAACAAGTTTGAAAACGTTTTTTTCACAATTATTTGAAATTGTTGCGTATGAAGTGGATGCGTTCGCATAAATCATTAAATAATATTGTACTCGAAAATACAAAAAAATAACTATTGGTTGATTTAAAATCATTATGTAAAACATTAGTTGTTCGGTTCAATTTGTCTTTCCTTTAAATACTATTAAACTAAAAAATGAGTAGATGGCTGTTAAATCGACGTTGGATGTAACTTTTTGGTGAAATTTATATACCCCAAACCGTGATGTAGTTATCAATCAGCCGGAGAGATCCGGATGAGGAGGAAAAACAAATGGCTACCAAAGAAGAAATCGTAGAGAAACTCGCCCTCGCCGTTGAGAACTACAAGCTCAAGGACGCTCAGGCGGCTGCTCAGGAAGCGGTCGATGCAGGCATCGATCCCGTATACGCGATCAACGAAGGTCTCGTAAAAGGAATGAACATCGTCGGTGACAAGTTCGCCGCACACAAGATCTACCTTCCCCATGTACTGACCGCCTCCAAGGCCCTGTACGGAGGACTCGACATCCTGCTGCCCCTGATCCCCAAGGCAGAGGAAGGCTCGATGAAGACCGCAGTCACCGCGGTCATGGAAGGAGATGTCCACGACATCGGAAAGAACATCCTCAAGACCCTTCTCACCGCAGGAGGATACCAGGTCACCGACCTCGGAAAGGACGTACCCGCAAAGACCATCGCTGACACTGTCGAACAGAAAAAGATCCAGGTCCTCTGCATGAGCACCCTCATGACCCCCACCATGGACGGAATGGCAAACACCATCAATCTCCTCAAGGAGAGCGGAAACCGCGGTAATGTCACCGTCACCATCGGCGGACCCCCTACCTCCCCCCAGTTTGCAGAGACCATCGGTGCCGATCACCGTGATGCCAACGCACAGTCTGCAGTTACCTGGATCAAAGAACACACAGCATGAAACCTAAGAGGTGTGAAAAATGGTTAAGGAAATGACCCATCTCGAGAGGGGCGTCGCCACTCTCAACAACGAACCTGTCGACCACCTTGCATCCTATCCGCTCGCCTGTGGCGTATGCAGGAGGCTCGTCGGTGAAGGAAATATGACCTACCGTGACTGGGCATCCGACCCCAAGAAATTCGCATCTGCCTTCATCGAGGGACAGAAGAAATACGGATTCGACCTGGCAGTCGGACTCATGGACCTGTCCGTGATGGCAGGGGATCTCGGAGCACATGTCAGGATGGACGAACAGAACACCCCCTTCGTCGACGAGCACCTGCCCCACACTCCCGAAGCATACGAGAGCATGGAAGTGCCGGACATCAAGAAGGGAAGGACCAACGTCCTCATCGAAGGAACCGAGATCTTCACCAAGGCACTCAAGAATGAGGTAGTCTGCGCATCCTTCATCGAGGGCCCCCTCCTGGCACTGTCCCAGTCTGTCGGTGCAGAGGACCTCTTCATGGATATGTTCGACTGCCCCGAAGCCGTCCACAAGGCCCTTCAGACCATGACCGACTACGATATGCAGATCATCAACGAGTTCGGAAAGATCGACGGACTCTCAGCTGTCTGCTGGGACTACCTCTGGGGTAACTACGCCTGCCTCGGAGACGACGAGTACCACGAGTTCGAGGCCCAGTACGCCAACAAGCTCAACGACCGCGTCAGGGAGACCGGAAAGGCCAGCACCGTCCACAACTGTGCGGACCTTCCCCACCTCGACACCCAGATCAAGGAGTACAAGAGCGCGCTCTTCTCTTTCGCATCCTACCCCCAGATCGAAGGCTCCCCCAGTGCGACGGATGTCATCGACCAGGGTTACTGCGACATCTGTACCATGGTCGGATCCGTCGACCCCCAGGTGTTCATGAGGAACACCGCCGAGGAGACCGCGAAGATCACCGGAGACCTGTGCCAGGAGGTCAAGACCTCACTCTGCAAGAGGGGTCTGAAATCCAGGTTCGTCATCTCCTCCGGATGCGAGGTGCCCCCCGGAATCGAATGCAGGATGGACAACATCGAGGCATTCGTGAAGGCCACCGCGCAGTACGGAAAGATGGAATACTGAACGCAAACCTCTTATGGGGGGATCAAACCCCCCGCGCTCCAATTCCCCCGGAATCAGTCAACTATTCCTCCACCCTCGATTGCTCCGGGGCCACCCTATAACCGGTGATATCCATGGCAAGTCCTTACTTCGAAACAATGAAGAACGAATACGGGTTCTCATTCAACACCACCGCCTCCGTCAGGAAAATGACATGTCCCAGATGCGGGTTCAAATTCTCTTTGGCGTATGCACGCGCGATAGCCTGTCAAGGCTGTTCTGAAGCGGTCAAAGGCTGTCCGAAGGTCAGATGCAATCAGTGCGATTACGAATTCTTCCTGACCGAATCCCCCGATGTCGGAGATCAGAACCAGCAGCGTACCCTCGCCGACCACATCTGCAAGATCGTCAACAACAGATACGACGGCCGCGGCATCGAAGTCTACAATAGGTAAACCTGTTTATCTGACGAAACACAAATTAATTCATCATCAGCGGATGCTACAGGGAGGAATGCAAATGGATATAGGATTAGGCATAGACACAGGCGGCACCTACACCGACTGCGTACTCATAGATCGGGACACCGGGGACCTCCTCAGTGATTCCAAGGCACTTACGACCAGACAGGACCTGGTCATCGGAATTTCAGAAGCGATATCCAAGCTTAACAGGACGCTTTTCCCGGATATCGCACTTGTCTCGCTCTCATCGACACTTGCAACCAATACGGTCGTAGAAGGAAAAGGCTGCAGGGTCGGATCGATAGCGATAGGCAAGGAATACAAGGGAAAAGTGCGCGCAGATATCGAATTCACTGTGGCGGGCAGCCATGATCTCGAAGGAAACGAGGACTGCGCACTCGACATAGAAGCTGCAGAAAAGGCATTGAACAACATGAAAGGCCTAGTGGACGCTGTGGCCATCACCGGATATCTCGCAGTAAGGAATCCGGAACATGAGGATAAAGTGGCGGAACTCGCTGAAAAGATCCTCGGGGTTCCTGCCGTACAGGGCCATGACCTTTCTTCAGGACTCGGATTCAACGAACGTATGCTCACCGCGATCATGAACGCAAGACTCATCCCTGTCCTTGAAAACCTCATTGAATCCGTGCAGATCTCGCTGAAAAGTTTCGAGATCGACGCACCGCTGATGATCGTCAAGGGCGACGGAACCATCATGAGCTGCGAACTTGCGGTCAAAAAACCGGTGGAAACAGTACTTTCGGGACCGGCATCGAGTCTCACCGGTGCCAGAGCGCTTACCGGATGTGACGATGCCATCATGATGGATATCGGCGGGACCACCACAGATATCGGTGTCCTCAGGAACGGAATTCCGCGTCTGGAACAGGAAGGTGCACTTATCGAAGGAAACCGCACCCGTGTACTTGCTGCAGCCATATCCACCTACGGTATCGGAGGCGACAGCCGTATCCTTGTGAACGGAACCGAGACCCTGCTCACCCCGGTCCGTGTCATCCCGTTATGCATCGCGGCCTCGAAATGGCCTCGGATCAAAGAAAGACTGAATGAACTCGTGGATACTAAACCGTCCCGTCTCGCTGAATCATTCAAGGTCGAGGAGATGCACCAAGAGACCGAATTCTTCATCGCCTCAAGACCCAGGACCACGGAGATCCTGGCGGAGACGGACCTGGCCTTGCTCGAACTCATAAAATACAAACCATACTCTCTGACTGAAGGCGGAAAGCTGCTCGGTATCCATCCGTTCGACTTCAATGTCGCCAAAATGGAGAAGCTGGGTCTTCTGACCCGTATCGGTGTCACGCCCACCGATCTGCTGCATGCCGAGGGATCTTACGTCGAATACGATGACGAGGCCTCCAAGCTCGGTATCTATTACCTTGCCAAAAAAGCAGGCGTGTCCATGGTGCGGTTCATAGCAGACACCAAGGTCAAGGTGGAGCAGAAACTTGCCACCTGTCTTCTCAAAGATGTACTGCTCGAAGAGACCGGCTCGGCAGAATTCGACAAGGTCACCGCCCACCTACTTCAGATGGCGATCACGCACAGGGAAGGTCTTGATTTCGGTATCAGGATAAAACTCAACAAACCTATAATCGGTATCGGAGCCCCCGTGGCAGCCTGGCTGCCGAAAGTGGCCGAGATGTTCGGAACCAAGCTCATCCTGCCCGAACATTCCGACGTAGGAAACGCCATCGGTGCGATATCTGGGTCAATATCCTACACTTCATCGGCATTAGTGAAACCCAAGCCCGGAGACATGGCGGCCGACCCTGCATGCACCGTGTTCACGACTGACGGAAAAACAGATTTCGAAACGATGTCCGAAGGTATCGCCTTCGCTGAAAAGGAGACCGCCCGTTTGGCGGAATCTGCGGCCAGGGCATCCGGTGCTTCTGCAATAGTTCTGAACACCGAGAAACACGAAAAAAGCTACAGTGCGGCCATCGATGAGAATTCCTACATCGTCTTAGAGGTCGAGATCGTCACATCCGCGACCGGAAAACCCGATCTCGGAAGTCTCAAAAAGAGCCGCTGATCACCCTGTAGGTCGGGACCTGTTCTTCTGATCGAAAAAACGGGCCCCGACAACTGCATCTTTTATTCGCTAAAATCGATCATCTGGGTCATCCGATGGTGAAGCTGTTGGAGGGCACCTCGATCTCCACGCAAAGACCTTCACCGAAGGTACCGATCTCACGGATCTTGAATCCGGATGCGATGATGATGTTGGAAGTAAGGATGGCCCACAGACCCAAATTGGTGTGACCTGAGAACATCGCCATCTTGATGGAATGCGAAACACCGGTGCCGTTGTCGGTATACCTGATAAGCAGTTTTCCATCCTGCATACGGATGCTGACATCGGCCTCGGTCGCCTTCTGCTTCAGTGAATACCCGATCAGAGCCTTGAAAACGTAACCGAACATCGAATCCGCAAGGACGTTCACGGGACCGATGTTCGCGGTCAGTTTCAAAGACCCAGACGTCTCGGGAACACATGCGGAAAGCTTCTGCCATACAGGTGCGGAAGTGGAGACGCGTTTCTGAACATCGGAGAATTCCTTGATATCATCAAGATACTGCCAGTCCTCCTCTCCGACAGAACCTCCGTTGGCTTCTACCTCTTTCCGGAACCTGAGGATATTGTTCTGAATGGCATCAGTGATGGTCCTGATCTTATCATTGGTCTTCACGCTGCTGTAACCGATGGTGGAAAGAACTAATGTGTCCATGATGACGACCAGACAGGCGGAAGGTTCTCCGGACTGGTCGAGTCCGATGTTGGCATGGATGAGGAACTGCCCTTTCGCCTTCGACTCGTTGAAGTTCAGGAAGGTCATCTTGCCGGTCTTCTCTATGAAAGCCTCATCGATGACACCGATGAGATTCCGCACGGATTCCCGTTCCTGCAGATCTGTGAGTTTTCCTGCAAGGGTTATGCGGTTTGTTATTCCGAAGATCTCGGCGGCCTGCTTGTTGGAGGCCTTGATGCTGAAGTCGCGGCCGATGAGAAGTATCCCGTACGGTGAAGTGTTCAAAAGTTCGTTGATGAGGGTTTCGCGGTTCTGGGTCTCTTCGGTGTTGAGATTTTCACGATAGATCGAGATGAGAGAATCGATGAGCAGACTGAACTGTACCCTGTCCTCATCCGTGTACTGTCCGTTCTTGTTTCCCACACCAGCGGTGGCCACAGGGACACCGTTACGGATGATCGGCACCATGAGCAGGTTTTTCAGCGGGACATGACCCTGCGGGATACCGTTTTTATGATACACTGATTCCTTTTCGTAATCGTCGATGATCACCGCATCCATGATACGTATGGGTTCTCCCCAGACGCCGGATGTGTCAAGGTCGTATTCCATCGGACGATTGATCATCTTGCACTGACCCATGGCCTTGATGGACCAGGCGATGATGTTGAGTTTCCTGGTGGAGGCGTTGTAAGTGGCGACGTAACCTATCTCACTGCCAGTGAGACTGACACTCGTCTCCAATGCGTAGCTCAGAACCTCGCTGAAAGGACGGTCCCTGATCTCTGCAAGAGTGATCGCGGCATTCATCCTCTTGGTGTTGATATCACGGCTGAGATCGGATTTGTGGCGTTCGCAGGCGAAGATGATCTTCTGTGCCAGATCCATGTAGAATGCCATCAGCGCGGTGGTGCGGTGGATGTAGTACTCCATACGGTACTCGAAAGCGACCGACGCTATCTCGACATCATCACTGTCGGTGGTGATTATGAAAGATTTGGTGTACTGGGGGTTCTTACAGATGTCGTTGTAGATATCGAAGGCGTCGATGCCTTTGCTGTGGTCGCAGACCACGATATCTACAGAACCGTCGTTGGCCAGAATGTTCAGCGCTTCGACCTTGCTGGCGGCAGGGATCACCCTGATCTCCGAATTTATCGACGGGAGGAATTTGACCAGATTGCGCAGGAGCATTGCTCCCCCGCAGATGACGAGCGCTGAATACATCGTAACAGGTATCCCGACAACGTATTTAGTACTGTTTTAGGTCCGCTGGCACATTGGATATCCCGTACAGAACAGATGGATTTCGGAGGATCACTTGTCCTCGGGGAACTCCAGCGAGTTCTCCTTGGCCCTCTGCTGTGCCAGATTCTTGGAAAGCATACCGACCTCCATCCATGCCGCATCGAAGATGGCGTTCGGAACAAGGCAGGGGATCGACAGGGGCTGTCTGATCTCGGGGTCGACAACTCTGCTTCCCTTCCACTCAACGACATCCGAAACATGAATCTCCTTTCCCAGAAGTTCCGCATAGTTCTTGACGTTCTGACAGTCCGATGCGAGGGTCACTTTGATTGTGTCCCCGTCTTCCTGCATTTCTGCGGTGACCCTGGTGGTCTTGCTGCAGGTTCTCATATGGACGATCACGGTGGATGACATAATGGGAAATCGAGTGTCCAGTATATTAAAAAGCCGATAACGGACTACGTGATACTGCAGATGTCCTGCAACCCGTATTTTGGATTTATAATCTCACAAGACGAAATTCGTGACCGTAAAAAAGTTAATTAATCGAATCCGATATTATGTACCATATTTCCGTAAGGTATTGAAAACTGTGTTGCCGAATACGGAAAATCACCGGATGAACGGTCGATAATGACCGGGATTCAAGAGATCCGATCTCCTGGAAAACGGTCAAAACCTGATTAATGTTCCAGATATATCAATCTCAGAACATCGGGTACCAAATGATAACAGATAAATGTTATAAATAATGGGGAATATGTGATAATATGAGCGAGAAGAGATGTATTGTGATCTCCTGCGTTTCCTTCGAAACAGCCATGATCGTAGAGCCGGCAGTCGGTTTCGGAGCGGACGAGGTACACCTCTTCCATTACACCCGCAATCCCAACGACGAAGCGGGACGCATCTATCAGGAATTCTATGACGAGGTCTGTTTCCAGATAAGGGACAAACTTCCCAAGGTCGAGATCATCGAACACGCGGAAGACCCGGTCTATGATTTCCAGCTGATGTTCAGGGACCTTCTCAAGCTCATCGCCGACCTCAAGAAGAAATATGCGGGACCCACCGACGATCCTTCGGATTACAAGGCGGAGATCTTCATCAATTCTTCAGCAGGAACCTCGCAGTTCAGCGCCGCGGCCATCGTCACCGGTATGATGAACGACGGGGTCAAGGCATTCACCGTCGGAACCAGGGAGTTCACCATCAAGACCGAGGACATCAGGAACCTCTACTACAAGGCAGGCAGGCCTGTCGGTCTCACCGAGCACACCCACACCCCGAGGCTGATCCCGAAGTTCGAAGTGGAACCTCCGGACAAGACGCTTGTTCTGGCACTACGTGCATTCAACCGCCGCCGCAACGAGGGAAAACCCGTCACCGCCACCGGTATGATCCAGGAACTGAAGGACAAGGGCCTGTGGGAATACGAGCCCATGGTCAACGAGGTCAAGACCGCCTCCAAACAGAAGGAGATCATGTTCTATCAGAGGCATTATCTGAAATCATGGATCAACGCGGGATGGATCGAGAAGCCTGCAGGTTATTCGAAGTATTCGCTCACCGACAGCGGACTGCTGGTCATCTCCACGTTCTTTGCGGACTGATCTGGGTCTTTCAATTATCAGTCCGATCCGGACCTCTGCCAAATCAGAATCGCCTCACTGATTACACGCCCGGAGAAGTAATCATCATTCAATGTATCAGTGAAGACCATATCCACAGAAGTGCCCAGGACTGCTTGAATACCGTCTGAAAAACGATAATACTCATCGAAAGTGAAATCTTTGTAAACTTCTATGAGAAAATCATAGTCGCTTTTACGGATATACCTGCCTGTGGCCCGGGAACCGAACAGTGATACCAATAGGATCTGTTGGTCTCAGCCAAAGGACCGACTATCTTGGTCAGCTCAGTCGGTTTGTAATTGCATTTTAAGAGAAACCCCATACCAATCTCGTGAAATCAGACAATCCCGTATATTTAACAACAATCGCAACAAAATACGGGTTGGAAGATAGTTATGTAAAATGGGTTTATTTGAGGGGTCTGGGTATGTATAATCAGGCCCCATTATTGAACATAATAAATGCTAGAAGCATCAATCACCTCCGACATCGAACCCGTCGGTCCGGACAGGGTATCTTGATGGCTGATTGTCAGAACAAGGAATACTTAATAGGTGATGGGCCGGCCTCATTGCAGACATAGACAGCAGCTGTCTGGGTCTGTTGATAAGATTCATTCTGTCAGCCCCGTCTCGGTGATGAACTTGTTCTTGAATCCGTTGAAGATGCTGTCGGAATCCTTTCCGCTGTTGCGCATTATATATTCGTTGGAGGCGGACACCCACTCGGCTCCCCAGTAGGTCTCGCCGTGCTTCTTTCCCATTTCTGCGAGGAATTCTCTGATCCTCGACCTTGCATCGATCTCTGCGGCGGCCTCTTCGACCGACATTCCGCTGACGGAAAGGGCACGGCGCATGACAGGTGCGTTGTAATCGATGTCTCCGGAGATATCGATGAACTCTCCGACACGGTCGGAGGTGACAACGAACTCTGAAACCTTCCTGGTCTGGGCTCCGGTCTTACGGTCAAGTACCGTACCCATGGTGATCACAACTTCTGTTGCCATGAAACTCTCCGGAGATATGCCCACCTAAAGCAACGCATTTCGGGGCAAGTCTGATAGAAAACCGCCCTTCCCAAGGGCAATATCTATGAGACATAGAAACACACAAGGACTGTTTCGTGACGGCGGACTTAACCCGCCCAATCTAGCCATCATCGATGGCTACACAAACCCGAACAAATCACTGCCTTCGGGCAGAGGAAAATTCAGGTTCATCAGCTATGAACCAAACCTGTCCGACAGCTTCGAGACATACAATGCGGACGATCTTCTCGACCGTATTTTCTGCGTATTCGGACCCGTGAACATTGTCCGTACCTACGGCGATTCATGGTCCGTTGAAACTGCGACAGAAAAGTACGGTGATATATGCACAGTTTCGGACTGTCTGGACATAACAAAAAAGTGTGAAAATATTTGCGTGAAAAACGGTGCTTCAACGGAGGTACCGTTAAAAGCTGCGTTTTACCGTTATTGCGGTTCGTCGGAGGCATCGCTGTGACCGTCCGCAGTCGCGCCACAGAACGCAACGCGAAGATCAAGGAAATGCTTCTTGCATGCTACCCGATTTCGCACATAGCCAGATACACCAATCTCTCACAAACGAGGGTAAGGCAGATAGCTGACTATCTTGTCAATTCGGGGGAACTTATGAAAGTCCCCGGTTCACACCCCATACTTTACATCGACCCTCGCGCGCACGTTATAGGGTCGGAATTTGCGAAAAACGACGGGGGTGCCGAAACGAACGGCCCCCCGCACGATAGTTCGCGCGTATACGACTGTCTGCCCCCCAACGGCAGATTGCCTCTCGGAATGGTGAACGCACACATCTCCGGAAGGATCTCCTGCACGGTCCGCGCCAAAGGATCCTTCGCTGACGTGAAGGGACCCAACGGCCTCTACGTCGGATATTGGGAGAAGGAAGGTTCCGGAGGAAAGGGAAAGAAACACCGTCGGTGCCATCTCTCTCTTTTCAAGCAGAATCTTACCGTCAACTTCTACGAATCGTCGAAGGGCACGATGGAGCTGTACATCAACCCCGGAAGGGTCTACTACTATCCGGCCAAAGTCAAAAGGGGTGAGGTCCTGGATTACATAATCGCACGCTGCAACTATGTTGCCGATCTTCTCAAGGCGACCGGCTGGCAGATCACCGAACCTCAACTGCCCAAGAACTATCAGCTTCACAGAGCGAAGGAGGGAGATCCCCTTGCCGCCATGATACCTCCGCGTTATCACGACGAGGGGCAGATTATCACGTCCGACACGTCGCCCAACTACCTGGAAACCGAAGTGGAGAACGCCAGCGACGAAGAGCTTGTTGAAATCTACGCGAACATGCCTGGTGCTGTTCAGGAACTGAAACATGCCTCATTGTCCAATGCCGACGACATTTCCAGAATGAAGGCGGAAATTGTCGGATTGAAAGAGGTTATCCAGCTTCAGGGAGAATCCATTGTGGGGTTGACCGCCAACATTTCCTCGTTGGTAAAGGCCATGACCCAGATGACGACCCTTCAGACATCCGTAGCCACGCTTCAGTACACCGAATTCACGGGAGCGGGATACAGATGACTCTGGGTCCCCACGATATTGTCCTGATTGACATCAAGACCACGGAACTTACCCTATTCGAGGTACTGGCCAGAATTGACCAGTACAAAATGGAACCGATGTTTCGCGATTATGAGATCCAACTCGATGGTGATGTTTACGCTATCGTCGCAACCCCCAAAGCTTGTTTGAAGGATGTGTTTCTGTGACAATTCTTTCGGATTTGTTTTCAAAACGCAGAAGAGTCACCGTAGATACGAATATCATTGTTGCCGCACTGATTTACGGTTCGGCGGATTGCCGTAACGTTTTGGATACCGTGAAAGAGTGTGATGAACTGATGATGACCAACATCATTCTTTTCCAATGTACCCGTCAAAGTAGGAAAAAACATTGCCCACTGGATTCAGAAGAAATCGAGAAAAGAGTCCGTGAAATGTGTCCGGATGTCAGGTATGTGGAGATTATTCCTCTTGAACAGCTCAAAACGAGGTATTACATTCGTAGCGACAAGGATTATGAAACGCTTTATTCGGCCGATGTCACGGATTCCGAAATTCTTCTGACCTCGGACAACGACTTTTACGATCCGGAAAGACCGGTTAAAGGAATTCGTGCGAAAATACTCCGTGTGAACGATTATCTTGTGGGGAGGGGAAGGAAATGATAGGATATCCAATAAGTTATTTCTATCCGAAAGCAGATAAGAATATTGCGGATGGAG
>CAVGRR010000039.1:0-14754 GCA_963631655.1 Eggerthellaceae bacterium | reverse complement strand
TGAAAGGAACGACCTATCTTTACGGTGTTTGCTTCAACGGAAAGAAACCTAAGGCGATCCTTGAAAAGACGACTTTCTGACCGAAATTTCGAAAAGGTCTGCGGGTGCTCGATCAAGTGATAACAAATCAATGTTAACTTTTTTAGAAAATACCACCCCAGCACCTAAATAACTAGATTTCAATGGCCCCTCCATGAAATTCCTCCACACCTCCGACCTTCATATCGGTAAAAAACTGCAGGGATTCTCACTGGCGGACGATCAGAGACATATTCTGAACGAGATCGTCAAGATCGCCAAAGCGGAATCCGTCGACGGCATCCTTGTAGCAGGGGACATATATGATTCATCCACCCCCACGGAGGAATCGTTCCGTATCTACGACGAGTTCCTGACCGAAGCCTCCGACGTCTGCGACGTGTACATCATCGCAGGAAACCACGATTCGGAGGGAAGGCTCGGTGTGGGCGGAAGTGTGATGGATAAAGCCGGAGTGCACGTCACGAAACCGTATCACGGAATAGCCGAAAAGGTGTCCCTCCATGACGGATACGGAGACCTGGATGTTTTCCTGATGCCATATGTCAGCAAGACCGCGGCTTCCACATACTATGCAGATAAAGGAGTGAAGATCGACACCCCGGATGCCGCAGTGAAGACAACATTGGACCACTCCGGTATCGATCCTAAAAAGAGGAACATCCTCGTCGCCCACCAACACTTCGCCGCTGTGGGAATGGACCTCGAACAGTCCGGTTCCGAGACCGACAGATTGGATATAGGTAACACAAAGACCATCTCCGCGGAACTGCTGAAGGACTTCGATTACTGTGCTCTGGGACATATACACAAACCCCAGTCCGCAGGCGTGAAGAACGCCGTCTACTGCGGCACTCCGATGAAGTACGACTACTCCGAAAGGAACGATAAGAAGCACGTGAACATCGTCGAGGTGAAGGAGAAAGGGAACGTGGAGATCAAAGAGGTCCCTCTTGTTCCCCTTAGGGAGATGGTGTGTCTTCAGGGGACCTATGACGGGATCTACTCCTCTTTGCCGGAGATAACGAAGAATTCTATGGTCTATGTCACCCTCACCGACCGTCACGACGGGGACAGGGACAGCATAACCAAGAAGATCGCCAGCTGCGGTTCGGTATTGTTCGATCTCGATTACGAACTCAACGAGTCCGAAGAGTTCGATATGGACGCACCGGACATCAAGGAACTGGGTCTCCGCAAGGACATCGATCTTTTCATGGAATTTTTCAAAAGCCGTCTGAACAAGGAGATGACTCCCGAACAGGTTCAGATCATGGCCGATCTTTTCGACAAGGCCGCACAGGGGGATGAGCTATGAAGCCCATCAGACTGAGGATCCAGAACTTCATCAGCTACCGCGGACGCCCTGCGATCATCGATTTCACGGATTACCGCTGCCTGTTCCTCATAAGCGGAAACACCGGGGCCGGAAAGACCACCATCTTCGACGCCATGACCTATGCCCTCTTCGGTGAGATCAGTGCCGAAGAGACTAACATCGACGGTTCCGCACTGAAGAACGGCAGGGCCAAATGCATCAGGTGCGAGAACGCCCCGGACGGGGAGGACACGATCGTGGAACTGGTGTTCGAACACCAGGGCAAGGAGTACCGCATCAAAAGAGGTCTGGGCGGGAGGAAGGACCGTTCCGACGGGAAGATCTACTACGACAAACCGATCGTCGAGATGACCGGGGGCGGACTGTCCCTTGACAAGAAGGCAAAGATCGACGAGGTCATAAACGACATGCTGGGTCTTGATGCAAAGCAGTGGAGGAACGTGGTCATGCTGGCACAGAGCCAGTTCATGTCCTTCCTGAAGGCGAGCACTCCGGAACGTACGAAGATCCTCAACAAGCTCTTCGATACATCGAGGTTCGAAAAGATCTCGCAGCATCTGGAGGAAATGGAAAAGGAAATGAAAAACAACAGCGGCACTGACCTCAAGATGCTGTCCGAAATCTCACGGAATTTCAACTTCAACAATGCCGAAGCGGCAAAGAGATTCGATGCACTGAAGGAAACAGACACCTATGCCGAAGCAACGAACATTCTGAAGATGTTCGACAGGGCCATCGAAACCGACGGGATCGAACTGTCCCGCATATCTGAGTCCCTGCAGACCCTCCAGGAGGAATCGAACAAGTCCCAGGCGGCATACAATGAGGCAAAGAACCTTTGCGACCTTTATGAAAAACTGAACAGTAACGAGACGGAACTGTCAGCACTTCTAGCCAAGGCGGAAGAGTTTGAAAACAAGAAACTCGAAGCCGACCGTGCCAAAAAAGCAGCCTCCGCGGTCAACCCGCAATACAAGGAATTCCAAAGTGCCAGGAAAGCACTTTCTGATAAACAGATCGCTCTTGAAGAACAGAAAAAGAATATCGCTGTCCTCGAAGAAAGAAAAGATGCCTGCGAGAAGGAATTGGCGGCTGCCAAAGAGAACGATGCCGAAGAACAGGGACTGAGGGACCGTATCGCAAAGATCGAACCTCTTCTGAGCAAATATGAAGAACTCGAGAATGCCCGTAACTCGGAAAAGAAACTCTCGAAAGACAGAGATACTTTGAACAAAGAAATCGAGTCTGACAGATCGAAACTGAAAAATGCAGAAAATGAAAAGGCGGCGAGAGAGAAATTCGTCACCGAAAATATGGATGTCGGACGGAAACTCGAATCAGCAAACAATGCTGAAGAAAAGCTTGAAAAACAGGTGCTGGGTCTTAAGAAGATAAGGTCGGAATATCAAGACCTCCGCAGTTCTGAAATGAACTTGGATAAGTCCGAAAAGGAACTTGAAAATGCGAGATCGAAATCCGAAGCCGCCGAATCCGCTTATGAAGAACTCCTGAAGAAACAGAGCGCTCACAGTGCCGGTCTGCTTGCATCCAAACTGGAACCCGGGTGCAGATGCCCTGTTTGCGGATCCCTCGACCACCCCTCGCCGGCGGAACTTTCCGATGATGCACCCACAGAAAAAGAGATCGAGAAGGCGAAACAAGGTCAGAAGAAGCTCAAAAATGAATTTGATGACATCTCGATACAGTATACCAAGGACTCGCAGAAGTTTGAAGACCTCAAGAAAGCGTTCGATAACGATGTGGTCGAATATAAGATCGAACAGAAAGACGATGTGCTCTCCGCAATCGATGCAAAACTCGCTGAATATGAGAAACAGCAGGATGAGAACAGCACATTCATCTCCGAACTCGGAAAGATCCAAAAGGCATTCGATGAGGCCAACGAAAGTGTCGGATCATTAAAGACCCAGATAGATAAATTGAATTCCGCAATAGAAGAGAAAGAGGGCAAACTCAAGAAGATCGAACTTGATCTTGCAACACAGAATTCTCTGATCGATTCCCTTTCCAAGGACCTCTCCGAATTTGATTCGAAATCGGAAGCCGAGAAAGCTATACTCGATCTCGGGGCACGTGCCGACGGACTGAAGAAAGCATTGGAAGATGCGAACACTGCATTCAACAAAGCAAAGGAAGATCTTTCAGTAGGGTTGAATAAAGTACAGAGTCTGATAAGCGATATCGAAAATCTCTCGGTAACAGAGACCCAGACCCGTACCACCTATGAAACAGCCCGTTCCGAGGCCGGATTCACTGACGAGGCGGAATTCCTCCGTTATCTGAAGGTCCATGAGCACATCGATGAACTTGAGAGCGAAATCGACGAGTACAACAGAAAATGTACCTCCCTCAGCAGCAGCTGCGATACACTGAAGACCCAGATAGCCGAAAGACCGAAACCTGAGAACCTTGAAGAATACGAAACCCGCATGAAGCAGTGTTCCGCAGCACTTTCCGAGGCCAACCACAGATCTGGAATCCTCAGTTCCTGCCTGCAGTCCAACAAAGAGATCAGAAGACGCTTCGATGAGCTCTACCAAAAGACCAAGAAGGCCAGGTCCCGCCAGGACATGATCTCCGAACTCGTGAATGTCTACAAGGGCAACAAGGGCTCAGGCGTGAAGATCTCCTTCAACCAGTATGTCCTGGGAGGATATCTCGACACCATCGTCGCCAACGCCACCCGCCGTCTGAAGGAGATGAGCTGCGGAAGATACGAGCTCAGAAGGGTAGAAAAAGCAACCAGTCAGCAGGGTTCCAACGCATTGGACCTTGACATCTACGACAGTCACAACTGCCACAGGCGTTCCATCAACACCCTGTCCGGCGGAGAGGCGTTCATGACAGCGCTTTCGCTGTCCCTGTCGATCTCCGATACCATCCAGTCCTCCGCCCGCGGAAAGACCGTGGAGGGTCTGTTCATCGACGAAGGATTCGGTACCCTCGACGACAACACCAGAAACCTCGCCGTGAACACCCTGAAACAGATGTCCAACGACCGGATCAGCATAGGAATCATCTCCCACGTCGAAGATCTGAAGACCATCATCGAGAAGGGAATGGAAGTGACCTACAATCCCTCCGAGGGAAGCAAGATCCGCTTCTACTGATCAGGGAAGCGGACGGACCGTGTCCAAAAGATCGTCGATCACCCTGTCCGGCATGTACGGGGTGACGGCGATCTCCACCGAGTGCTCCGCACCGTATGCGTGCACCCTCAGGAACGAACGGTTCAGCACCAGATCGGTCTCAAGGTCCCAGAAGTCCGATGCCTCATCGGGCGTGGCCTCCATCATGATGCCGTTGTGCTCGAATTTACCTTTCATGTCGGAGAAACGGGGGTTCTTGGTGAAATAATGGGTCTCCACACCGTCGGGTCCGGCGACCTGTACGAATTCCCCGTCCAAAACATAGAACCACTCGAGTTCCATCGATTCGACGGCCCAGATCAGGGCGGTCTTCACGTCACGGGCATTGATCGTTTCGGGAAGATAACTGAAATCCGTCCCGAACTGCAATGTCCTGACCAGTTCGCACAGTCTCTCACTTGCAGTGACGCGGTATTCCGGATTAGAATCCTCGGAACCGTCCCCGAAATGTTCAAGAGAGAAACCAGCGACCATAATTGAATATCGGTTACTGTGTTCAAATACTCGATTGCGAACATATGGTCCGTGAGGAAGTAGAAATAAATCGGACGATATATCCTAATCATGTGTCCGGCTGACGGTGAGCTGGTGGAGCAAAGCAGCGGAAACGAACTATGTATCCAGGCGTTACGTATGCTCAGGGATTCCGATCCTGAATTTCGGACATTTCTTGAAAAGAGTTCCGAAGCAGGGTGCAGGGAGGCGTTGTTCTTCTCCGGCGCCGCGAGATATCATACTTCAGGAAAGGCGGATCCGGAGACGCAGAGGCTGCTGAACGATTCCGGAAGGGAAGGATACAGCCTCTACGAGTTCCTCAGCACCTATCCTGCGGACATTGCGGATTATTTCAACGGGAAGAAAGAGTTCGACGACGGACTTCTCGAAAGAAGCACCGAATGGTTCTCCCTGCCGCCGGAACAGAAGGAATACTTCAGGAAGAGGGCGTTGTCGCGCTTCGGTGATGACCTTTCCGGAAAAGGGAACCTTATCTTCAACACCCCTGTCAAGTATTCGGATTGGACCGAACTGAGGGATTCGAAAGGAGATCCTGATGCCGCATATTCCGTTGCTCTGGGTCTTTACGAGAACAGGGAATTCGAAGCCTGCCTTGACAAACTGAACATCTCGGATGATTCGGATCCGAAAGAACTCCACATTGCTGGAAAATGCCTTCTGGCTCTTTCGAAAGATGAAGATGCGTTACAGCTGTTCAGAAGATCCGCTGACAAAGGACATCCCGGTTCCGCCTACGAGATCTACTGCCTGTATGATACAGTCGGAAAGGAAGAGGCCAGGAGATATCTCGATGAGGCGGTCATGGGGAACGTCCGCGAGGCCACGAACACCCTTTTCGACATCTACATGACAGCAGATGATGAAAGACCCAGGATACTCGGAACGTTCGCTTCGGCATTCGAAAAAGGGAACTACGACGCCCGTGCCTACGAGGGATTCGTCCACTTCTTCGGGATCGGGACCGATGAGGATGATGTCAAAGCACTGCAGTGCTTCGAGGACGCCCATGGAAGGTGTCAGTTCGCAGGTTATGTGGGATTCCTGCTCGGATACATGTACGCCAACGGGATCGGCTGCAACAGACTCGAGGAACGCGGCAGGACGATGATGGGAAGATACGCGGTCCACGGGACCATGCCGCCCGAGGAATCGCTGGAACACATCCGTAAAAGTATAATAGGAAGGGGCCGGGATGTCCCGCACCCCTGATTGAGAATCAGTTTTCCATTTCCTTGAGTTTCTCAAGGTTCTCTTTGGCCTCTTCGGAGCCTGCGTCGGCGGCCTTCTGCCACCAGCCGCGGGCCTGTTCCATGTCGGGGTCGGTTCCGAGACCGTCCGCGAACATGATTCCGACCTGGTTCATGGAGTCGACCTGACCCATATCGGCGGCCTGGATGAACCAGTAGAACGCCTCTCCGTCGTCCATGGGGACGCCTTCGCCGGTGAAGTAGAGGTTGCCCATCATGTAGCAGGAATCTGCGTCTCCCCTGAGGGCGGCGTTATAGAACCACAGGACAGCCTTTCCGAGGTTGTGCCTCACCCCATATCCGAAGTAGTACCTGAATCCGAGCTCGAACATGGCGTCGGAGTCTTCGGTGGAGTAGGCCATTTTCGCAAGGGTACGGATCTTTCTGCCGGAGTAATAGATGATAGCCATTGTGATCACAGGAGGGAATTCCCTCTTGTGATTAGTACCTTATGACTGAGAAGATGTGTTTCAGGACCTGCCGATACGGTCGGCGAGGTCGTTGATGGCGCTGACGACGTCAGAGAGGTCCACACCGGTGTCGACTCCGAGGAATTCAGGGATCTCGAACTCGATCTCGGCTTCAAGGGAGGTGTCTCCGGAGGTCTGGACGGCTTCGCAGCGGTATTTACCTGCTCCGAGCTCCTCGACGGTCATCCTGGTGCGGTTTCCGGCGAGAACGAAGACATAATGTTTGAAATACTGACCGTTGTGTTCAAAATATAATGTCATCACGGTGCGGTCTATATCCTCAAGAGCCTCGTTGACGTACAGGTTGGCAAAGTCACGTCCGGTGTTGACGGCAAGTTGTAGTTCTTGAGAATTCATATAAATCATACTAAATTCAGCGACCAGATATAAAAAAATAATGTTAAAAACTGGCCAAATATCTTAGAAATTGTGGTCAATACTTATATGAATGGCCGTTAAGGGAGATCTCAATGTACATCTGTACAGGGGCGGCCACTCTGGACGGGCGCCGGACGTTCGGCGGGGACCGCGACCGGTTCGGGGATGAAAATCGTAACTGTCGTTCCTACCCCCGGGGTGCTCTTGACCGTGAGGGTTCCGTCCGACATGGTCTTCAGTCTCCTGCGGGCACTGTCGATCCCGATGTGGACCCTGCCGTCGTTGGGCATCGGGGCGTTGACGTCAAAACCCACACCGTTGTCGATGATTTTCACCATATGTCCGTCCTCCACCGCTTCGGAAACGATAATGACCCTTCCTCCGTGTTCGCGTTTGGTGACACCGTGCTTCACGGCGTTCTCCACCATGGTCTGAACGGTGAGGGCTGGAATGGCGAAACGGGTGTCGTTGATGTGCCAGACAAATTCGATCTTGTCCTTGAAACGTAGTTTCTCGAGATTAGTGTAGGTTTCGATGTGGCTTATCTCCTTACTGAAAGGAATAGGGGCCGCGGTGTCGATGGTGTTCAGGTTGGTCCTCAGATACCTGGCGAAATCTGCTATCGCATCCTGTGTCTCGGGAGGGTTGCCCTGGATGTTCATAATTGATGTCAAAGCATTGTAAAGGAAGTGGGGCTGCACCTGGGACACCAGTGCCTGGAACTTCAGACCCTCCAGTTCTGCCTTCTGTTTGACTATCTGGGACTCTTTGTAGGAAATAATCTCGCTACGATAGATGTAGTTGTTCGAGAAGGCCATCATGAGCAGGATGATGGGTATCAGGTACACCGGAGAGAGGTCGGGTGCGGTGAGTTCGAGGAAGTAAAGGGCGATCATCACCGCCAAGGCGATGACGGAAACGATCCTCTCCCTCCTCTCGGCGGCGTATTTGAACGATACGAGAAGGGTGATGGAGAAGAAGGATATCGGACAAAGCAGGAACAGATAACCGTACATTCCGCGGATGACGTTTCCCTCGCTGTCGACATCGAAGAGGATACCGGAGGGTTCGTTGATGATCAGCAGTATGCAGCCGAATATGAAGATCAGGTCCGCCAGGTAGAAGATGTTCTTTTTCGTGTGTGCGGGAACCCCGATGCCCGAGAAGAGATACCTCATGTACATCCAGGCCGTGACCATGAAGAGCAGGTTCATCAGAGGATAGGTGATGCTGTTCAGGGCCTCAAGATGCGCCTTGCCTTCGAAGTATCCGGTGAAGGTGTTCAGCAACAGGACCAGAGATGCCATGACGAAAAGGAACAGCTGCAGGTCGTTGTGCAAGGAAATACGTTTGTCGAGGGCCACAGCGACGACGACGATGAGGGCGTCGACGGTCCCGATGAAATGGAATGACATGCTCACAAGCATCATACTGTTGTGATCGGCGGTCATCGTCTGATGGATACAGAATCCGGTCAGAATGAGACAGATCACCAGCACCCCCAGCTCGGCCGGCCGGAGGATATTGGAATGTTTGTCGAGGAATTCCATTTTGATCATTACTCGATTGGTGAAAGGAATATATCAATATTTACTAAAATAGACAACTTTTTGTCAAAAAATAGTAATTATCACATTATAACAAGATAAAATATGTATTATTTAGAGAATAAATCAAGTAGAGTTGGTATTCCTATTCACCCAACTATACTGAAATATGTTATACATCCGATTCTGTGTTATGTAAATCGAACGCAGTAAAAAAAGAACCGTTCCGATCCGCAGAACATTCAGGCAGGTTCCGGAATGAATATCGTGACGGTGGTGCCTCTGCCGGGAACGCTCTTGACCTTGAGGGTTCCGTTGCACATGACCTTCAGCCTCTCGCCGGAACTGTAGATACCAGCGTGGGACTTGCCGTCATTGGAGAAAGGTTTCTCCATATCGAAACCCAGACCGTTGTCGATGACCTTGACCATATGACCGTCCTCGACCTCCTCGGACACGATGGTTATCCTTCCGCCGTCCGGGCGCTTGGATATGCCGTGTCTGACGGCGTTCTCAACCAGGGTCTGTACCGCAAGGGCGGGGATGGCGAAACGTTTGTCATTGATGTGCCAGTCCACTTCGAGTTTATCCTTGAAACGGAGTTTCTCCAGACTCAGATAGGTTTCTATGTGATCCAATTCCTTGCTGAACGGAATCGGATGCGGGGTGTTGATGGAATCCAAGTTCGTCCTCAGGTATCTGGCGAAATCGGCGATGGCATCCTTGGTATCATCGGGAGTGCCCTTGATGTTCATGATCGAGGTCAACGCATTATAAAGGAAATGCGGCTGAACCTGGGACACCATGGATTGGAACCTCAGGTCCTCGAGTTCAATGTCCTTCTTGACGATCTGGGCCTCCCTGCGGGCGATGATCTGACTGCGGAAGATATAATTGTTCGAGAACGAGATAAGAAGTACGAAGGACGGGACCAGGTAGATGGGGGAGATGTCCTTGGCGACCTCCTGCAGGGCGAAGATCAGCCAGATGACAACAAGCATGATGACCGACACGGCCCTTTCGCGCCTGTCGTCGATGTATTTGTACAATGCCAACAGCCCTATCGTACCCAGCAGATGGGGGCAGAGGAAGAACAGGAACGAATAGGTTCCGTGGATGGCGTATCCCGCATCATCGATACTGAATATCAGACCGGTCTCGTGATTGGTGACCAGCATCGCCAGCCCGATGACGAAGAACACGTTCGAGATCATGGAAAGAGAGCGTCTCTTGTCTTCCGGCAAAGCGGAGGTCATGAACAGATAATCCACGAACATCGGTGCGATGGAAAGGAAAAGCAGATTCAGCACGAAATATGCTCCGTAATGGATCGCCATCCTGTCCGCGTGGCCGTCATAATATGCGGTGAGCGAATCAAGCATCATGACGATGGCCGCCAATGTGAAGATCAGCATCTGGAGGTCGTTGTGGATCGTACTGCGCTTGTCGATCGTAAGGGCGGTGACCACTATGAGCACATCCGCGACGGCAAGGAAATCGATGGCCATACCCACAAGCATCATGTCATTGTGATGCTGATCGCGGAGGAACGCATTGACACAGAACGCGATGCCGATAAGGCAGATGAGGACGGTCGCCCATTCCAACGGCCTTAGGACGCGTGCGTGAGTGTTCAGGAACTTCATCTGCAATCAGAAAAAGATTGCTGAAGAAGTATTAACGGATATTGTCGAACGTTTATAAATAGTGTATAAAAATGGCCATTGTGTACAATCTGTCCACATGTCAGAATTCCAGGCCTTCATCGTCCTCTGGGACATCTTCGGATGGCATGGAAACATCGGGGATGAAGATCATGACCGTGGTGCCCATTCCGGGGGTGCTCTTGACGGTCAAGGTTCCGTTCGACATGTTCTTGAGCCTTTCGCGGGCGCTGCGGATCCCGACGTGCATCTTGCCGTCGTTGGGTGCGGGTGATTCGGTATCGAAACCCACTCCGTTGTCGATGATCTTGACCATGTGTCCGTCCTCGACCGCTTCGGAGACGATGATGACCTTACCGCCATTCTCCTTCTTGGTGACACCGTGCTTCACCGCATTCTCCACCATGGTCTGAACCGTCAGGGCGGGAACGGCGAAACGCTTGTCATTGATGTGCCAGTCCACCTGAAGCTTGTCCTTGAAACGGAGCTTCTCGATGCTGAGGTAGGTTTCAATGTGGTCCAATTCCTTGCTGAACGGAATAGGGTTCGGAGTGTTGATGGTGCTTAGATTCACTCTCAGGTACGTCGCGAAATCCGCAATGGCCTCCTTGGTCTGAGGCGGGTTGCCCTGGATGTTCATGATGGATGTCAGAGCATTGTAGAGGAAGTGGGGTTGCACCTGGGACACCATGGAATGGAACTTCAGGTCCTCGAGCTCCATGTTCTTTTTGAGTAACTGGGTCTCCTTGTCGGAGATGATCTCGCTGCGGTAGATGTAGTTGTTCGAGAACGAGATCAGAAGCACAAGGATAGGTGTGATGTAGATCGGAGACAGGTCCGGCAGAACGATCTCCAAAATGAGAAGGAGCACTGCCACCACCAGCATAATGGAGGCCACGAACCGGTAACGCTTGTTGTCATTGTACTTCAGCACGCATACCAAGGCCAAAGCGGGCATCGATACGGGAAGTAGGGTCATCACGATGGCATACGGTCCACTGAAGATGTACCCCTCGCTGTTGACGTCGAAGAACAGCGCGGTGGGAATGTTCACGGCAAGGAGTATGAATCCGACCAGGAAGATGACATTCGTCACTCTGAATATCGTCTTCTTCACATTCTCTGGGAAATCGACGGTCGGACAGAGGTACCTCACATACAGCCATGCCACGAACATGAAGAGCAGGTTCATCATGTGGTATGAGACACAGTTCAGAGTCGCCGTCTCGCTGCGGCCTTCGAAGTATCCGGTGAAGGTGTCGAACATCAGAACAAGGGCCGCAAGCACGAAAAGGAGGATCTGGAAATCGTTGTGGAGGGTGCCACGTCTGTCAAGCGAGACCGCACTGACAACGATGAGCGCATCGGCCGTGGCGATGAAATTGATGGCCATGCTGATGAGCATCATATCGTTCTGCACATCTGTAAGTATCTGTTGGGTACAGAACGCCGTGACGATGAGGAATAACACGAGTGACACCAGTGCCAACGGCCGAAGGATACGGGCACGCTTTTCCAGGAACTCCATGTGTAATCAAATAGAAATCGACGATGTTATATTAACAGGTATTCACGGACATTTATAAACAGTGCTCAAAAAAAGACATTGTGTACATTCTGTCCACATCACAATTACCTTGATTTGGATTCCCTAAGAAAATAGGGAATTCAACAGGATTCGGGGATGAAGATCATCACGGTGGTACCCATACCGGGAGTGCTCTTGATGGTGAGGGTGCCGTTGGACATCGCTTTCAACCTCTTGCGGGCGCTGACGATCCCGACATGCACCTGACCGTCGTTGGGGACCGCCTTGACATCGAAGCCCACGCCGTTGTCGATAATCTTGACCATATGTCCTCCTTCCACGGGCTCGGACACGATGATGACCTTGCCGCCGCCCTCCTTCTTGGTGACACCGTGCTTCACCGCATTCTCCACCATGGTCTGAGCGGTCAGGGCAGGGATGGCGAAACGGGTATCGTGAATGTGCCAGTCTATCTCGAGTTTATCCTTGAAACGCAGCTTCTCGAGATTGAGATACGTTTCGATATGGTCCAATTCCTTGCTGAACGGAATGGGGTTCGGAGTGTTGATGGTGCTCAGATTTCCTCTCAGATAGGCGGCGAAATCGGTGATCGCATCCTTGGTCTCCGGGGGGTTGCCCTGGATGTTCATAATGGATGTCAAAGCATTGTAAAGGAAGTGGGGCTGCACCTGGGACACCATGGAATGGAACTTCAGGTCCTCGAGCTCGGCGTTCTTCTTGAGGATCTGAGCCTCCTTGTGGGAGATTATCTCGCTGCGGTAGACGTAGTTGTTCGAGAAGTTGATCATGAGCACGAGGATCGGGGTGAGGTAGATGGGAGAGAGATCCTTCGCAAGTATCTCCACAAAGTAAAAGAGCCAGATGACGAAGATCATGATCGCCGCCACGATCCTTTCACGCTTATCGGAGCTGTAGACGAACACACCAAGGATGGTCAGGGATCCGATCATGATGGGGAAGAACAGGAACACATAATCGTATGCTCCGCGGATGACGTGTCCTCCGCTGTCGACGTCGAAGAGCATACCGTTGAAGAAGTTCAGCACCCACAGTACGAAACCCATGATGAACAGGATGTTAGTGACCTTGTAGTAGGGTTTCACCTTGTTGTGGGGAAGGATCAGACTCGAGAAGAGGTACTTGATGTACAAGGCCGCCACGATCAGGAAGAGAAGGTTCAGGGCACCGTAGAGCGCATAGTTCCAGACAGCGAGATCGGCATTGCCCTCGAGATATCCTGTAAGGGTGTCGATCAGCAGAAGTATGGAGGCGATACAGAAAATAAACATCTGAAGATCGTTGTGCAGTGCCCTGCGCTTATCAAGGGAAAGGGCTGCAACGACGATGAGCGCATCCGAGGTGGCGATGAAGTTGAACGCTATACTCAGCATCATCTGGGTATTCTGCACATCATCAAGTTTGTCGACGATGCAGAATGCGGTCGCCAGTAGGCAGACCGCGACAGTCACCAGCTCTATCGGCCGGAGGATCCGTGAATGTCTATTCAGGAACTCCATTTGATATCTGAGTGATGATTACAGAAATTGTATTTAACACTGTTTAGGTAATTGGCGGATTCTGCCAATCAATTTTTGAGGATTTCCGAATAATGTCCGTTAATCAACGCATAAAGCAATGGATTAATACGCCATTGGGCCGCCGTGACATCATATCCGGCACTCCGAAAACACCGTCCGGACACCCGGAAACGGTACTGGGTTTTCGCAAATTAATATAACCTATTATTAACATACACAGGCTGATGGATAATATGTCTGTCATATCGATCTTACTCAATCCGCCTCACCTCTACAGTGGCGACGTCCGCTTCACAGTAGGAGTGAACGATGAGAAGATCGCCGAAGGGAAGGCGGGGGAGACTATCTCCGTCACGCTTCCCGAGGGAAGGAGAAAGATCCTCATCCTGGTGGAGAACGGAACGGTCACCTCGTTCACGGGAACCACCGATGTCGATGTCAGGGACGGCATGTCCCTGAAGATCAAATACGGGGTCCTCTCCAGAACGGCGAAGCTGGTTTTCAACAGCTGAGCCATATGACAGGGCAGAAGGGATAAGATGACGACCGCGAAGCAGAAGGCATGGAACGAACTGACCCTTTTCGTGGTCGCCCTGATGGTCTTCTCGATGGTCTGCACATTCTGGCTGACCGGAGAAACCCTCCCGAAGGACCTCACCGGGGTGAACCTCGTCTCCGAGAACTTCATCGGGTGCATCATCTGCATGATCATCTACATCTCGATCTATTTCGACAAGAGGATGAGCCTTTCGTCGGTCAGCCTCCAGTTCATGATCTTCTTCGAATTCGTCCGTCTGATCGCGGATGTGAACTCCTACGTGGGAGATGATGCGTTCGGATATTCCGTCATGGACACCCTGAACCACTATCTCCTGTTCTGTTCCGCACCGCTCATATTCGTGGCGATGTGGGCATACATCAGGTCCATGTCCGACCTGCCTACCAACAAGAACACGATCTATGATTTCGTGTTCTGCATCTGTTTCATCCTCAACGCCATCCTGATCGTACCGAGCGTCAACGACTGCTGGACCTACACCATGGAGACCACCGACCACAACGTCGAAAGCCTGTTCCATGCGTTCCTTCTGATCATCGGACTCCCGGTCCTCGAGATGATAATGTGCGGAGTGCTGATCTTCACCCACGTGAAGAACAGGAGGGACAAATTCCATTACTGTCTGGCTTTGGTCATCTCGGCGGTGGCCATCGTCCTCCAGATCCTGCACCCGTCGTCCAACAACCTGACCCTGGGACTCCTGTTCATGGTATTCCTCACCTATGGTAACACCTACGT
>CAVGRR010000038.1:0-15012 GCA_963631655.1 Eggerthellaceae bacterium | reverse complement strand
ATAACTGATTTGAATTTGACTTATACCTCCCCCGGACTTACAGGCACTTTCAACAGGAGCACCGTAGGCGCCGAGACCTTGCTAAATGGACTTTATCTGGGAGACTATGGCCTGAGTATATCCGGGAGCAGGATTACGGGCCTTACTACGGAAACCATGTCGTCCTCTCTTATAGAGGAGATCAAAGTGAATTTAACTCGTGATGGCAACAAGACTAAGATGATTGTCACTGTTCCAGAATCAGCTCTGAATTACGATATGACCATTGAACTCTCTACCAAGAAAGCCGTGAATTTCCATCTCCTTCAGGGATATGATATACAGACGGCTTTTGCGAACACCGTGTATTATTGGGCTTACGGTCAGGCAGGTTCATTTGTATCTGTTCCGGAAACAGTTGACGGTCAGACCGTTACTGTAAGTGATGTCATTCCCAAGACAGGTTCCACATCTTTTGCACTGTCGTTCGACGGCGGATACACATTGGCTGATATGAACTTCGCAGTTACTGCGGGAGATCTCAAAATTGATGGATCGACCATCACAGTAACTTCCCCCTCTGATTCAATTCTCACGATAACCAAGAAGCCGCGTACCGCAGACAATATGGTGAAGATCACCTTTTACTCAGACGAAGGAAAAGTGGGTGGTTCGGATTCTTACACAGTCAGCATTCCTTATGGTTGCACGATAGTCGACTCTGAGATCCCAGAAGCGACCTATAGTGGTCATGTACTCAAGGATTGGTGCCTTAAAGGTTCGGATTCGCCATATGATTTCGACAGTACTGTTGTCAAGGACATATATCTGAAGGCAAAATGGGACGTTACAGGAAATACCATAACTATCTCGACTCTAGCTGCTGACATCCTTTACAACGGCAAGACCGTGACCGAAATTCCTATGACCGAGGATATGACCTCTGTAGAACTGTCATACAAGGTTCGCGAGGGATATGAGGTCCGTGCATGGGTGGTTTCCGACGGAACAAATAAGAAGATTACCCCTGTTTCTGAGAATCCAACCCTCACAATCGATGATCTGAGTAAGAGCCTGACTGTATCCCTGGAGTACAGATATGCTTCATCAAGTGCAGGCCTACTTTCTGTCGTGAACCGTGACCTGCCTTCTGCATCGGAGATCCGCTCTGCAGTAGAGGTCTTCGAATTCGGAGGATCTGTTGACACTTCCGGTTCTCAGTGGATAGGACACAACTCCGTACCGCTTATCGTTGATAACTACATCTATGTTCGTGCCGGCGGGGCCACCACGTCCGAACCCGGAAAGATTTACAAGATCGAGTCTGACACAGGTTACATCGTCGCCTCTGCTGAATCTTCCGGAACCCGTGCGTTCTATCATCAGGTCAGCTACGGTAACGGAGTCATATATGATTACATCACAGGTCAGGCATATGACCTGGATCTGAACCCGATCTTCGAAGTAGACCGTTCCACCGGATGTGTCGAATACTATGACGGATACTTCTACACATCCGGTACGACAATGTACCGCTTCCCGGCAAATACTTCTGCTACAGGCACGGTCTCTCCCGAGAAAGTGGGGACCTTTGAAAAAGAGGTCTACGGATCTTACGGATTCACCTCGAGTATCTTCTTGGATCACTATGTCTACAGGATATACGCTGAAGGAACCGAAAGGGGAATAACCGCTATGGATCTGCAGAACCCCACCAAGGTCGCTTCGGTGAAGCTCACCGGCATGGAGAATCTGCTTCTCGATGATGGGTGGATATCCGAGTACAACGGAACCCTTTACCTTACCGGATACACAACCGGTCTGTTCGGTGTGGTTTCTACTACAGACAAGGACGACAGGGTCGGATATGTGAAGGCTGACGGACTGAATTTCGGAACTGCAGGATATTATGAATTCGAAGGAAGTACCTCCTTCGCATCCGAGTTCATCGTTGCCAACGGTTTCGGTTTCGTCAAGGCCGACGCACTTTATGTCTTCGACCTTAGAAGCGAGGGTGCGGTTCCCTCCTCCGAGACTCTTGTCGGAAAAGCTGATTACTTCCCCGGCGGACATGGTTCCATAGTGTTAGATGTGACCGACGCATCGGTTGAGAATGGGTGGATGACCTACATTTACTCGATCCCCTACTACACCGACACCACTACAATGGCCGTGATGGAGGCTCATATGGGTTCCGACGGTAAGTTTGAGTTCAACCTCGTGACCACTGCGAGTATGCAGAGGAACCAGTATAACTCCCAGGCGGTCCGTTCCGATTATGACGGAAGAATCGTATGGTACAACGATTCCGGACACATCTTCAGTTACACTGTTCCGGCGAAGAACAATTATTACTTCTACATCAGCGACGGCACGAATTCCGTCTGGTATAAATCCACGGGAGCAACCGCTGCAGATGCACTGAAGGCACTTGGATCCGATGTCGCCGTTCTCGATGCTCAGAATGCCCTTGTGTCTGTCTGGGGCAGCTCGAATGCGACCGATTGGAGCCTGAGCATGCTTGAACTGAAATCTTTCGGAAAGTCGCAGTACCAGTGGGCCGTTTTGAATAACCTGTATGACACAACCAACGATACCAACCACTACTATGCCATACTGAAGGGGTGCAGCATCCCCGAAAAGGGTACCGAAATGAGCTATATCCCGGACGGAGGCGAAGTATCGACATACGCTTTCGCAGATAATATCGGCGACCGTTCCGTCATCGGCAAGAAGCTGATCCTGGGTACGGAAGTGTACACCATTCGCTTCTACAACGGTAACGTGGAGATCGAGGACAGTGCACTTATCGGTGCTAAGAATTCCGCGATCTCCGGATCGTTCCCGACAATGTACAAGCCCGGTCATGTGGCGTATTGGGTCATAAAGGGTACCGATACCCGCATGACCTCTCTCCCGGAGACCTTTACCGCCAACATGGAGTATGAGGTCAAGTGGATTGAGGCGGCCTATTCGCTTGAAGCGGAGGTCGAGACCGTCGCAGACACGATATTCTTCGACTTCACTGCTGCAGTGAAGATCGGTGAGAATGACCTGATGGACGCACACATCATCATTTTCGCGAAGTATGAGAACGGTTTCTTTATGAAATCATTCTCCGGAGAACTGGATTTCGCCGCCGGAGATGCCACTGCCAAATTAGGTGTTGGCAGCGACCGCCTGTCTTATGTCATTGCATATCTCGTCGAAGGTACTCCGACGACGCAGACATACAGCGACTACGCCGAATACAAATATACGGTGGCAGGGACGGGATCGTAATGCAATATAACTACGTCAAGAAGGTGCTGATAGCCGCCGTCTTGACGGCGGTGCTGCTATGTCTGCCGTCCGTTTCGGATTTATCCGATGCGGACGGCGCTCCGCACATCGGAAAAGTATCATACGATCCTGATGGACAGCTCGTCCTTATCGAAGGGTCCGCTGACACCGAGACAGTGAAAGGTCTTATCGAAGGGCCGCAGAACAAGTACTATTCATTTGCATTCCTGGTGAATGAAGGGAAGTACTCGGACAAGATCAACATCGAAGGGGCCGCACCGGGAACCTACAAGGTCACCATGTGGAACAATGCGGGACAGGATACGGCATCTTTTGTCATTCCTGATCCTGCAGACATAAAGATCGTGCCCGACAAGTCAACCGCTGATGTATATCTCGGTGAATCTCTGACCCTAACCTTCTCAGTCTCAGGCTGTGAACCGCAGTATGTGAAGGCCGCCACTAAGAATTCGGACATCGTCTCCATAGATTCTAGCACTGTGACCGAAGGAGGCATATCTGTTACTCTCACCGGGCTTTCGCTCGGCAGCACAACAGTCAGCGCCGCTTACGGAAATGCTGTGACTGAAGTATCCGTCACCGTTTCTGAAAAACCGGCTGAAGATAGACTCTACATCTTCGAGATAAAGATGCTTGTCGACGCTGACAAGGTCGTGAGCGACAAATATACTGAATCTGTACTGAAAAACGGATTCACTGTACAGGCGATCGCCAAGAATGCCGCCGATGCTCTGCAGAAAGCCTGTGATGAGAACGGTATTCCGCTGGAACTCTATTCCGACGGAACACTCAAGGGATGGATCGATTCCATGTTCGGTCTCGGAGACGTCAATCTCGGGAACGGATCCTGGAAGTATTGGATCCAGTATTACGAAGGGTCGTACAACAACTACACTTTGGGATACTATACTGAAGGAGGTACGTTCCAGCTCGTATATGGTATAACCAAGGAGTCGGACGACGCAATTTACTCGGAGACCACCAAAACAGACGGTTCCAAAGAATACTCCAAGACAACCCAGTACAAGGACAGTGATGGGAACAAGATCGTAGAAGTTGTCGGAGCGACCGAAAACTACGACGGCACTAAGATCAGATCCTTCGAATCGAACACCATCACGTCGGCCGACGGTTCCGTCAGTTCGACGACCCAAGTGTCCGTAGGAAGTGACGGTGCAGTCATAAGTGCGGAAACAGTGACCACTGTAACAGTATCCGGCGGAGAACTCGATGCAGATACTATTCAGAAGGCATTGGATCAGTCCAAAGCATCTGTAAACAAGATCTCAGTCGAAGCAGGCAACATCGAAAAGGTCCTTAAGATCGAAAATTCCGATGAAATAAGGATTCATATGTCCTCCGAAGACCTCAGCAAGATCACTGAATATGGGGCGACCATAACTGTGGAAGGTTCACTCGGAAGTTCATCTGGTTCGCTCACTGTAGGCGGCGATGTCTGCAAGAACCTGTCCGGAGGAACAGTGGATCTGAAGGTGGTAGAAGGAAAGAGCACCGCACTCACCGATAAACAAAAGAATGCCATCGGGGACAGGTATTTCATCCTCCTGACCGCGACCGTTGACGGAAAGACCGTTCACCAGCTCGGAGGCGAAGCCACCGTCGAGTTTGGATATGCTCTGCGTAACGGAGAGAATGCTTCGGATCTGTGCATCTACTACGTTGACGAGTCCGGAAACCTTTCCCGCATGGAGGATTCTATCTACAATGCAGAGACCGGAACCTTCACCATGCACACAGACCACTTCTCTGTGTTCATGGTCGGAGCGGTACCTGAAGATAACGACGATGGCTACCTCGGCCTCCTCGTGATCCTCGCAGCCGCTGTGATCCTCGCGGTCATCGTCTTCGGTTCTGCTTACTACTGTGAAGTAGTCCGGTTGAAGAAGGCTTAAACACTTTACAGGGAGGGCGGGAAACCCCGCTCTTCCGATTTTTGATCAAGGAAGTTATATCAATGTATGCGAAAGGAAAGGCCGGCGCCCTGTTGGCCGTACTCACGGTTGCGATCCTTGTGATCCCTTCGGGAGTGGCGCAGTTTTCAGATGCCGGCACATCTTACACGGTAAATGTCTCTGCGGAGAACGGGACCGTTTTGGACGTCTCCACAGGGGAACCTTTCGTTTCCGGTTCCGCTGCCGATTCGGTCCAACTCATGTTCGTGGCGAATTCCGGGCATGAATTCGTGAAATGGAATGTCAATGGGGATTGTACCAAATCAGAGAACGGATGCACGATAAGCCTCTCGAATCTGAAAGAAGATGTTTCCGTGGAAGCGGTCTCCAGAAACTACTCCACATCGCAGGAACTCTTCACAGTTGTCGATTCTTACGGTACTCCAGTGCCCGGCGACTCATTGGTCAAATCCTGGGCTTTCGCGAGCACCGGACTGAACAGGGACACCGAGGGTATGGCCTGGGAAGGAATGCCTTCCACACCCCTCATTGTCGGAGATGCCGTCTATGTCCGCGCAGGCGGGATACTCTACAAACTGGATATCGATACAGGCAGTATCCTGAAAAGTGTCGAATCCGAAGGCAAGATCAGTTATTACCATTACCTCAGTTACGGGAACGGAGTGATCTTTGACACCGTAGGCAGTAAAGCCTACGATCTGGACCTGGTCTACCTTTATGATATCCCATCCAATCTCGAATACGCATCCTACCACGACGGATACTTCTACGGATGTCTCAGGGTCGTCTACAAAGAGGATGCATACTACACGATGTTCAAGACCTCGACGGATATCAACAAGGACCTCCGCAACGGCATGAAGGTCAATCTGTTCAAGGACACCACTGAATACAGGGTGTTCGCCCAATACGGACAGTTCTCCAACGTAATGTTCGAGAACGGATATTTCTTCTTCCTGCAGTCCGATGGGAAGGAAGGTGAGGCCGGCTGGAGGGCGTTGACCGCCGTGGACCTGGAAACGGGTAAAGGGGAAACAAAAGATCTCACAGGCTTCACGGGCATGCTCTGGGACGAGGGCTGGCTTTCCTATTACAACGGATACTTCTACCTCACAGCATACACCGCAGGTCTGTTCGGCGGCGTCCGTCCCGGACTGGAGGACAAATACTCCTCTGTGATGTGGGTCAAGTTCGATTTCACGAACGGAACCTTCGGAACCCCCTCATATCAGAACATCGAGACCGCGGAAGGGAATACTTTCCGCGGTATCGCCTCCGGGCTGGAGATCCACGACGGAAGAGGATACATCAACGTAAGGTCTCTGGGAACAGATACCACAGGAGGTTCCGATGATGTAGGCACCTGCATGATCTCCTTCGACATAGGGGATGACGGACGTCCGATCCCCAGAGAGAAGGCGTCAAGTCCTATGACCCACGGAGGTATCGTGGTGAACACCGCATACGATTCCGAAGGGAAGAGGTACATCTACCTGCTGCCCTACAATGCCGGCAATCAGGGACTCTATGTCTTCACCGATGAGCTGAAGGACGGGAAATGGACCCTGCACAGCACATCCTCCTTCATGGCCTTCGATGAAAGCATGAATGAATACTGTTCGCAGGCGGTCCGTATGGGTCCGTCCGGAGAACTGGTGTTCTACCTCGACAGCGGATATATCCAGTGCTACAAGGCCGCATCACAGTATCAGATCACCGTCACAAAGATCAACGACGGTTTCGCCGAGGTCGGAAAAGCATGCGGTGACAGTATCGACACCGTGCTTTCGGAGATGTATCCGGGTTCTGCCCTCAAGAACGGTCAGCTCACCGTAGGTTCCAAGACCTATGATATCTACGGGCTGAACAGCATCGAGGGGAAATACACAAAACTCATAGATCCCGTCAATAACCAGAAGTATTCTGAGACCGTGAACGGGGCCGTCATCAGCAGCCATTACAGCTGCTATGCACTTGTGGAAACTGGTGTTGATGCACATTTCTCCTCGGAAGGCGATGCGGGATGGTACTGTATCGGGGGCGGAGAAGTAAAGAAATGCGACATTCTCGAAAGGGACGACATTGTCGGACTGTCCGGTTACACGTTGGTGTATTCCAAGACGGTACTTGACGTGGATGCCACATTCTCCAAGCCCTACCAGACCGTGGCTAGGAACGGTCAGATCACGATGGAACTGCCGAGCATGTTCGAGAACAGTTTCGAGGTCGATGACAGCACCGTCATCAGTGCAGTTCTCGACGGCAATTCCCTCACTGTAACCGGACTCAAGGAGGATACTGCTGTCCTGACGATCCTTTCAGGTGGCCAGTACACGGTAACCATCGATGTCACACCGTATGTATACACAGATGCCAACGGTAACACGGTCACGGAATCTGTGACTTCGAGGGCGTCAGACGGCATCCGTACCGATACTGTCAGTAAGACGGTGTCCAACAAGGCCGGCAGCACTTCTGAATCGACTGTGAAGGTCTATGGTTCCGACGGAGCATTACAGTATACTGAGAAAACTGATAAGACCGTGGAAAACGACGTCATCAGCAATTACTATCCGACCAAGACCTGCCAGAAGGAATCGTCCGAGATCGTACGCAATGACGCGTCCGGAAGAGCTGTATCCGATATGAGGTATGAGAAAGAGACCATCCTTCAGAACAATCAGGATGCAACATCCACAACTTATGTCATCGACAGCAGCGAGGACAAACTGAAGAACGTTGTGACGGTGACGGTCACGGAAACGACCGCCGCCTTCGATTACACCTTAGTTATCTCCACGGTCTCTGTCTCCGAGAACGGTTCCGACCTTACTGACAGGGAAAAGACCACCTATGCTCTGAGTTCTGACGGGAAGATCCGTGCGGAGCTGAAGGACGGGGTCATCACTCTGACTGCGGAAAGCAACGGTTCTGTGGGTTATTCGGGTCTGACGAAAATGCTCTCGGGATTCGGAGATGGAACCTATAGCATAACCGCAGACGGTACTGTACTCAGTTCGGTGTTCGATGATTTTGCAGATCTGAATGCGGGTATGACCCTGGGGGACGGGAACGGTTCGACCATACTGCTTGATTCCGCAGCGATGGAGAAACTCAAGGGTAAGGGAGATGTCGAATTCTCGGTCTCCCCGGCGACGGGCCTCACAGAGAAGCAGAGGAATGCTGCCGGAGACCTCAAGGTTCTGGACATCACCCTGAAGTGCGGAGAAGCGGCACAGAGTGAATTCGGTAAGATAACCGTCACTGCAGTATGCGATATCGCGTTGCAGGACGGTAAGGATCTGAAGGTCTGGCACATTGATGATTACGGGAAGAAGACCCTTGTCGGGAATGCCACCTATGCTGACGGAAAGGTCACCTTCGAGACCGACCACCTGTCCCTTTATGCCGTCGGATATGAAACTGTCGAGGATTCATCTTCTGACGGAAACAGCATGATGTTCATAGTGATAGGTGTTATTGTGCTACTGGCACTTGTCGGTGCCGCATTCTTCCTGAAGAAGAGGAAGGCCTGAAAACACAAACCTCGGGAAGACCGTCACTGGCCATGCAGTCTTCCCGAAAAACCATTTTCGAATCCGCTACAGAAGCAGAGCTCATTTTTCCGCAACTGTTACTTTGATGACCCTCGGCACAGGTCCGAATTCGGTCTGAACTGCGACGACGTATTCGTTGGCATTCATGTACGTCACGATATGTCCCAGACTTTCGATGACGACGCCGTTCTTGTGTCCGAAGATATGTACGTGGGCAGGTATCGAACTCTTTCCTTCGGTAAGTCCCAGACTCTTGATCCAGTTGCCGTTGAACCTTCTTTCCTGAACCCCGTTCTTGGTGCGGTAAAGCTGTTCGTTATCCCTTTCGGCACCGAGCTTGTTCTCCTCCCAGGAGGCGTCCCTGGTGTAGACCCTGTCGGTCACCTCTTTGCTGGAACCGTTGTGCGGAGGCACCAGGACCCAGCCGATCTCGTCGAACTCCCCTCCGGTACAGGGGGTGAGATAACTCATCGGACGGACCGATTCGTCGTCCTGGGTCATTGAAAGGTACTTTTTGCAGTTCCTTGCCAGTTCGGCCTTCGTCTTAGAATCCACGGTGACCGTCAGTTCCGGCTGAGACATACCTGTCCATCGTCACGCTATTATATATTGGGTTACACATTCGAAAGCAATGACGGAAGGACAGTCCTGGTTACCCGATACGGTGAAGAATCTTTTGAAGAACTCCGAGGCACATTACCGTTCGATCGGTTTCAGGAGGGCGGCCTCCCTCATGTCCTCAACGCTGAATTCCGCCTCTGACATCGGGTCCATCACGCCCGACTTCTACACAAAATACGTCCGCTGTCTTACGGATGATTCCGCACAGCTGGTACGTTCCTTCGGATTCCCCAAGAACGTCACCGAATACTTCGTGAACTCGATGACCCGTTCCATCGATCTTGTGCAACAGGTTCTCTCCGAACTTGATTCCTTGGGAAAGACACCTACTTTCAACGGTACCACCGGAAAGAAGGAGGATGCCGAGGCCATTCAGAAATTCTTCTCGGAGAATGAACTGTCCGATCCTGTGCAGAAGGGTTCCGATCCCGCAGACATCCTTGCTGCCGCAGAACCGTTCTTCGACCTGGTGTACGAACATGTGTTCAGACCCGGCAGGGACTATCTCATTTCCCAGCTCGATCTGGCGGCCGGTCACGACAGGATGCTTGTAGTTTCCGAAGAGATCCTTTCCATCGAGAAGGCGGTACGTCAACACGGTGAGGTTTTCTCCGATTTCAGGTACGTTCAGACCCATCCCGGCGATCTCTCCGACGACGGTTCCGCATGGAAGGTCCTCGATGATTTCGAGGTCCCCGTCGACCGTTTTTCCAGGTGGGCATACTTCATGTACTACAAGGTCCCCATCCTCACGGCCATGCTTCCTGTGCACAACATAATCTTCTTCGCACTGGTGCAGGACACCATCGATAAGCGCCGTTCGGAAGGTCTGGGACATTCAGTTTAATTCCGTCTTGACCTTTATCGAGGAGCATATCGCACCTATCGCGCACATCGCCACGCATATACCGAATGTGAGATGAAGCGCATCAATGAAAAGTCCGTAGGTGTCGGGACCGAGGTTGTCTGTGGAACCCATTATGATGGACAATGAGGCCATCGCCACACCCATCGAGATCATCATTCCGGTCTGTCTGACGACCGCCAAAACTCCCGATGCTTCGCCTTTCATGTTCATCGGAGCGGATGACATGATAAGAGAGTTGTTCGGTGCTCCGAATATACCCAGACCCACGCCTGTCACGATCATGATCGCCACGACGTAAAGCACCGAGTATTCCGTGCTCATGAAAAGATACATGGATACTCCGATGAGGGTGATGACCATTCCGATACACGGCAGGATGCGTTTGTCCTCCATATGGTCGGAGATGGTTCCCATTTTCGTTGTAAGGAGAACCTGCATGAACGGCTGGATCAGCAGCAGACCGCCCGCCTCTGTGGCGGAAAGTTCACCAATGCTCTGAAGATACAGCGACAGGAAGAACGTGATGCAATATGAAGCACCGTAGTTCATGAACGCCGCGATACACGACCTCGAGAATACCGGGTTGCGGAACATCTTGGTGTTCAGCACCGGATCCTTTGCGTCACGCAGGTATTTCCAGTTGCAGATCAGCAGAAGGATACCTATTCCGAAGAGCGGAGGGCCCCAGACCGCGGTGATGTTGACGAATCCGAACATGGTGCATATGATCATAACTCCCCACATCACGGCACCGATCCAGTCCATCCTGTTCTCCGGTGTGGGGGCTATCTCCTGATTGAATGCGAGTATCGCCGACAGTGCGATAGCCGCCAGGCACAGGACGAAGATGAATATGAACCTCCATCCCAAAAGATCTGTGATGACGCCTCCGATGGTAGGTCCCAATGAAAGACCCAGATAGACGAAAGTGGTGTTGAATCCCAGCACTCTGCCGCGCACCGTCAAGGGGAAAGAATAGGTCAGCATGGCCATCGATGTGACAGCGGTCATGGCGGTAGCGGTACCGATGAGGAACCTCATCATGATGAGGAAACCGAACGAGGGGCTGAGGAACGACAGCAGGCAGAAGATCATCACAAGGAACAATCCGAACTTGAAGACCCGCTTCATCCCGTACACGCTGGCGAATTTGGCGGAAGGCACCATCGAAACGACGGATCCGAGAAGGAACATGGTGTTCACATAAGCCTGGGCGTGGGAACCGACATTGAAATCGGCACCGATATCCAGCAACGAAAGGTTCATCATCGTGCTCATGAGCGGGGTGGTGATCGATGCCACGCACGTTGCGATGAGTAAAACCTTTTTGTCTGTGGTCAGCCTGTCGGACATTTTATCCTGTCATATCCGAGTGTTATTTTAATACTGATGATGGTCTTCTTGATAATCTGTCGGATTGCTGTTTTTATACCATATCGCGATGAACGTACAGGATTTGTGCTGAGATGACACCGACCGACGACATATTGCGTTTCAATTTCGTTTTCGTTGACGGAATGCGCAGCTTCCAGGTGGCTGCAGAGAAGAACACCGGAAAACTGTTGATCAGATGTTCAGGTTTCTTCGGTCAGGAGACCGAATATCCCGATTACAAATGGGATTTCATCATGGACGAGGGAGACTGGGACAAGCTCATGATTTCCATCTCCGACGCCGATGCCATGAACTGGGGCCCGTCATATCTCGGTCAGAACGCTAAAGAGGACGAGGGCTGGTCCCTCGAGATCCACGTTCTCGGCAAGCACACCCTGAGCGAAGGGTCGAACAAATACCCGAAGTCTTACGCTCAGTTCTTTGACGACCTGCTTTCTTTCGTGAAGATGAAACGCAGGCAGCTGGAACCCTCCGGAAACGATCTGAAATTCATCGCTGTCGCTTCTCAGTCCGGAGAGGACTGTCCGGTTGTGATGGTCGACCGTGCGGAGAACACTTTCACTTTGTATAATATGCTCGAGAATCCCGAGGATGAGGGTGCGTTCTTCATGAAGGACAATGACTGGGACGATCTTCAGAACATCCTTCAGAAACACGAGATCTATCAGGAATCCAAAAAGACCCCTGTGTCTGCGGATCCCGATTTCAACTCGCAGTACAGCATCACTCTTGTTTACAAACCCGGACAGATCGTTCAGAGGTACACCGGAAACTGTCCCGACTGGTGGGTACCTTTCAGCGAGGAGTTCTTCGGAAAGATCAGGGAACTGAGGAATTCCGACAGGAAGCGCGCCGATCAGAACTTCTCCTGATCTGTGTGCGGTTTTTCAATATCTGGCACATTGTACTGCCGCTTGTATGTGAAATGAAAATTAAAAAAATTTTAATTTTGAAATAAAATTAAAAACAAATTAATTTTGATAGAATCTTAATATACCCAGACCTGCATATTTCTCTGATGGGAGAGATCTTCGTCGGAAGAAAAGAGGAACTTAAACTTCTGGAAAGTTTCTTAGGTAAGCCGTCGGCATTTCTGATATACGGCCGCCGCAGGGTCGGGAAGACGACACTTCTGAGACAGTTCTGCAAAGGCAAACGCAGTCTGTATCTGTGTGCTTCACGTCTGGGTGAGAAGGAGAATCTGGAATATTTCGCGGAAGAACTTGCTTCCGCCACAGATATCGACGTCCCGGTCTTCTCGAGCTACCGCGATTTCTTCAGAACTCTGAAAACCTTCTGCGAGACATCCCCCTCGGTCATTGTATTCGATGAATATCAATATCTTAGCGACAGGACACCTGCCATCTCTTCATACCTTCAGCATTTCATCGACACCTATCTCAAAGAGACGGATTCCATGGTGATCCTTTGCGGTTCTTCAGTTTCTTCCATCCGTTCCGAAGGGACAGATACTTCGAAACCTCTGTACGGAAGGTTTGACAGGATCATTGAACTGAAACCGCTGACATTTGAGGAATGCAGGGAACTTCATCCCGAAATGCCCGACCCAGATGAGTTGAAACTCTACCTGACGGTCGGAGGCATACCCAGATACCATCTTTACGCGACAAAAAGCTACAAAGAGTACATACTTGACAACTGCCTGGGCAACGGATGGCTTATCGAAGAGACCACGTACCTTCTCACAAGTGAATTTCCCAATGCGGAAAAGTATGAGAGCATACTTTCAGCCATCGCCTCAGGAAGTGTGAGCCTGAAAGAGATCTCTGTGAAAACCGGTATGGCCGAACCAGCCTGCATCCCCTACCTCAACAGGCTTGCCGATACAGGGATCATAGCCACGGTGAATCCCATGCTCGGTGCACCCAAAAGGAAGAGATATCTCATCTGCGACGGACTTTTCCAGTTCTATTACGAGATTGCGGTCCGCAGAAGACTTCTCCTGGAAGGAAAGGACAAAGAGGCTGCATTCGAAGCTGTTTCACATCACATCGACACGTTCCTGGGGAAGAGATTCGAACTGTTCTGCGTCCAATACCTGAAAAATAATTATCCTGTGGCGGAACAGGGGAAATGGTGGATCGACAGACCAGATTTCCATGCGGAGATCGATATCGTTTCACGGATTTCGAATGGAAGAAATGTTATTGATCTCTTCACAGAATGCAAGTTCATGATGGAACCGGCGGGATTTTACGAGTACAATCAGTTGGACAAAGCTTCGTCGTATCTCGAAAAGAACGCCAATCCCCGCCTGATGCTGATGTCTGTGTCCGGATTCGATAAAGAGCTCACTGAAGCTGCTGCCGGACTGAATCTTATCCTTATAGGTCCGGACGAACTTTTCGGTTTGGATCCTGCACCCGGGATAAGCTGAAAAGAAAAGATCCCCCGAAGGGGAAAGAGGTTTTAACTCGATCAGGACTTGTGCTTCTTTACCACAATCACGGCACCGAGGACCGCAACAATGAGGATAGCGATAACTGCGTAGATCAAGATGGAACTATCTCCGTCATCGACTGAATTGTAGGTTACAGCGAAATAGGAAAGACCGGTCACGTCGAAGGATATCTTACCGTCAGAGTATTTGCTCTGCACCGGGGATTTCTCTCCGTTCTCGATATGATATACGACCATATTCGAAGAATTCTTTCCGTCTGGCACATTGTAATCGATGCTTATTGTGAGCGTTCCGTCTCCGAAGCTATGCTGGTCTCCGAAGTCGACATCGAAGATCTCAGCACCCGTTAATTCATTTGTAAGAGTGTCGGAAAGAACATCGGACGTGGTCTGAGTGATGGCTATGCTGTATACCCTGTCCTCCAAAGAGGAAACTGCAGCCGCATTGAGGGTGACCGAACCTCCTTTGACCTTGATCTCTGCAGGCACTCCGGCTGTTTTAATCGACGAGACCGAACTCTGGCTCAATGTGGCGTAATACGAACCGGACAGGTCAAGAGAGACATTATCTGCTGATATTCCGGAATTCAGTTCATACTCGAACAGAGGTTCTATCTTCATATCGGTTAGAATCCTGTCTGCTGAAGAGATGTTCCACCCCTTGAATCCGATAGTATCACCGTTGGACAGTGCAACGTCATCAAGAGTGTATTCGGGAACGGATGAGAAATACTGAACTTCGATCTGAGAAGCGATTTCTCCATTGTATCCCACAAATGAGACCTTCAAAGATGCACCTTCGGTAAGAGCCTTCGGGATCTCGCTCGGGGTGGGACAGTTGATGGCATCTGCAGAACCTTCCTTGGTGATCTGACGGACGATGCAGAAATACGGCATCACACCAGGATCATAATGGCCCAGACATTCAGAATAG
>CAVGRR010000037.1:0-15172 GCA_963631655.1 Eggerthellaceae bacterium | reverse complement strand
GTACCCAAAGAAGCCTTGGCCAACGTTGCTGTATTCGATCCCCCGGAGTGAGGGGCAGGCCCCCTGACCCTCTGGGGGCCCTCATTAGCATCATTACTTACACGCGCAGAATTTCGGATTTATGAAGAATAAAGTGTCCGTGAATACGAGATATCTCAACTGCGATCATGAAAAACAAGTCCCTAAATCAGGAAGAATGATGCCGGAACCCCTCTCGGAGCCCGGCAGGTAAAATGTTTATTGACCAGAATATCAGCTGATCATTCTGCGGAGAACGAAAGGCAGCACACCGCCGTTGGAGATGTACTGAACCTCGATGGGGACGTCCACCCTGCAGACGGTGTCGAAGCAGACCTTGCTTCCGTCGGCCTTGGTCGCAGTGACACGGACCTTCTTCTTGGGGACCAGTCCGGAGAGGTCGATGTCGAAGGTCTCGCTACCGTCGAGTCCGAGGGACTCGGTGCTCTGTCCGCCCATGTACTGCAGCGGAACGATTCCCATTCCGACGAGGTTGGACCTGTGGATCCTCTCGAAGGACTGTGCGATGACCGCCTTCACTCCGAGGAGGAGGGGTCCTTTGGCGGCCCAGTCACGGGACGAACCCATTCCGTAGTCCTTTCCTGCAAGCACCACGAGGGAGGTTCCGTCGTGTGCGTATTTCTGAGAGGTCTCGTACATGAAGTCGACCTTTCCGTCTGGCATGTACTTGGAGTATCCGCCCTCGGTTCCGGGTGCGATCTGGTTTCTGAGTCTCACATTCGCGAAAGTTCCGCGGGCCATGATCTCATGGTTCGCCCTCCTCGATCCGTAGGAGTTGAAGTCCTTCTTCTCCACACCGAGGGAGATGAGGTACTTTCCTGCGGAGGAGTTCTCCCCGAAGGCTCCGGCGGGTGAGATGTGGTCGGTGGTGATGGAATCTCCGAGCTTTGCGAGGCACCTCGCGCCTTTGATGTCGTCGATCTTCGGTGCATCGCTGAGGTGCTCGAAGTACGGAGGGTTCCTGATGTAGGTGGACTTGTCATTCCATCCGAACAGGGCGGTGTTGCTGCATTCGATGGAGTTCCACCTGTCGGAACCGTCGAAGATGCCTGCGTAACCGGAGGCGAATGCCTGCCTTGTCACATATTCGTTGACGACAGCCTTGATCTCCTCGTCGGAGGGCCAGATGTCACGGAGATAGATCTTCTTTCCATCTTTTTCAGCAATGGGCTCGGTGGTCATGTCGATGTCGATCCTGCCTGCGAGTGCGAAACATACGACAAGAGGAGGGGACATGAGGTAGTTGGCCTTCACCAGGGGGTGGACCCTTCCCTCGAAGTTCCTGTTCGAGGATACTGCGGAAGCGACGGCGAGATCGTTGTCGGTGATCTCCTTGGAGACCTCATCGGAGAGAGGTCCGGAATTTCCGATACAGGTCATGCATCCGTATCCACAGTTCTGGAATCCGATCTGATCGAGATATTTCTGCAGTCCGGATTTGGTGAGATAGTCGGTGACCGCTTTGGAACCGGGCGCGAGGGAGGTCTTCACGAACGCAGGGGGCTTGATGCCGAGTTCGCATGCCTTCTTCGCGACAAGTCCCGCCGCCACCATGACGGAGGGGTTCGCGGTGTTGGTACATGATGTGATTGAAGCGATCGCAACGGAACCGTCGCCCATCTTTCCGTTCTTCGGTTCCCTCTGCTCCTTGTAGCCAAGGGCTGCCATTGTCTCACCGAAGGAGGACTTGAGGTTCCTGAGGAGGATCCTGTCCTGAGGCCTCTTGTGTCCTGCGACACAGGGCTCCACATCTCCGAGGTCGAGTTCGAGGGTGTCGGTGTACTCAGGAACGTTATCGGGATCGTACCACAGCATCTGTTCCCTCTCGTAGATCTCGATGGTCTTGATGTGGTCCTCGGACCTGTTGGTCAGTCTGAGATAATCGATGGTCTTCTGGTCCACGGGCATGAATCCCATGGTGGCACCGTATTCGGGGCCCATGTTGGAGATGGTGCTCCTGTCGCTGACATCGAGGGACTGGTATCCGGGACCGTAGAACTCCACGAATTTTCCGACGACGCCCTTCTGCCTGAGCATCTGCACGATGGTGAGGACGAGATCGGTGGCGGTGACGCCTGCCTTGAGCTTTCCGGTCAGTTTGAAACCGACCACATCGGGAAGCGCCATGTAGGAGGGCTGTCCGACCATGACGGCTTCGGCCTCGATACCTCCGACACCCCATCCGGCCACTCCGAGACCGTCGATCTGGGTGGTGTGGGAGTCGGTTCCGAAACAGGAGTCGGGGTAGGCGATCTTCCTGCCGTTCTCTTCTCTTACATGAACGAGAGGAGAAAGGAACTCGATGTTGACCTGGTGACAGATACCGTTCCAGGGAGGAACGGCGACGAAGTTCTTGAAGGACTTCTGGGCCCATTTGAAGAGTGCGTACCTCTCCTTGTTCCTGGAGAAATCGATAGCTTCGTTCTTTTCCATGGCGTCGGCGGATCCGGCGCAGTCGGTCTGAATGGAGTGGTCGATGACGAGGTTCACAGGAATGATGGGGTTGATGGATTCGGGGTCCTTGCCCATGGCGGCGACGGCCTCCCTCATGGACGCGAGATCGGTGACGACGGCACCTCCGGTCAGGTCCTGAAGTAAAATACGGGCCGGGATCCAGGGGATGTCCTTGTCGTTTCCTTTGGGGGACCAGGATGCGACGTTCCTGACATCGTCGTCGTTGATGGTCTCTCCCCTCTGCCTGAGAACTCCCTCAATAAGGATCCTGATGGAATAGGGGACCTTCTTCAGGTCTTTGATTACGCCTTTCTTTTCGAGCTCCCTGAGGCTGAACACGGTGAGTTCACCCTCGGGTGTTTTGATGGTCTTGGTGCAGTCTCCGATAGCGTTCATGACGAATCAGCTCTTTTACGTGCGCGATAGAGGTCTGTCTAATAAAGTATGTGTTCCGACCCGTTCTCTGATGCTTTTTAACTCGGAATAAACACTGAAATGAACGTTTTGAACGGGCATATTACTATTAACACCGACCCTTTATTCCCGCACGTGTCAAAGATACTCGTCGTCGGAATGGGAATTTCCGGTTCCTCAATTGCAAGAATGATCGCAGACCGCACCGGAGATCACGTGGTGATCATCGATAAGGGGGATTCGATCGGAGGCAACTGTTACGACTACCGTGACGAGAACGGCATCATGATCCACAAGTACGGATCGCACATCTTCCACACTTCAAATAAGGACGTCTGGGACTTTCTTTCGAAATACACTTCGTTCAACACCTACATGCACAGAGTGTACGCACTGATCGAAGGAAATGAAGTACCGATTCCATTCAACTTCGACTCCATCCGCAGGTGTTTCCCTAAGACCTTGGCCAAGCGTATCGAGGAGAAACTGCTTGCAGTACGCGGATACGGTTCCAAGATCCCCATCAGGGATTTCATGCAGCAGGACGATGAGGACCTCAGGTTCCTGGCACAGTACGTTTACGACAATGTTTTCGTCCACTACACGGAGAAACAGTGGGGCAAGGACCCGTCACAGATCGACGGTGCGGTCACCGCCCGCGTACCTGTCTATCTCAGCCGCGACTGCAGATATTTCCAGGACAGGTTCCAGGGAATACCCTCCGAAGGATACACCGCGATGATCGAGAAGATGCTCGATTCTCCTCTTATCGAAAAGAGATTCAACACCGATTTCAAAGATGTGCCAGACAAGGAAAGTTATGACCATATCCTCTACACCGGACCCATCGACGAACTGATGGACTACCGCTTCGGACCCCTGCCCTACCGCAGCGTCCACTTCAGGATGGAGACGTATGACAGGGAGCATTACCAGAGCAACGCTGTCATCAACTACCCCAACAACTACGATTTCACCCGTATCCACGAGTACAAGTACTATCTGAACGACAGGTCTGATAAAACAGTCATCGCCAAGGAGTATTCCGAGGACTTCGTCATCGGAAAGAACGAGAGATACTATCCCGTACCCACCGACGAGACCGCGGCGTTGTATCAGAAATATCTTGAAGCTGCTGAAAAAGAGCTTCCCAACATCAGTTTCCTCGGACGTCTCGGAGATTACAAGTACTACGACATGGACAAGGCCGTCGCCAGGGCCATGGACATCTTCAACACTCTTTTCGGTCAGAAAAACGAATGACCCAGACAGTGAAAATCGGAAGCGAATAAATGCAGACGGTCACCCTTCAGCACCTTATCCTGAACCAGGATCCGCGGTTCACGGGACTGTACTCCCGCGGTGACCGTTCATTTCCTGTTAAGTTGGAACCTGGTGAAGAACTCGACCTCTGCACCCATTTCAATTATGTTCCCGCAGGAAAAATAACACAGTTCACTTCTGTCTCAAACCTTTCATTATCACTTGATTTCGACGGCGAGATCACCGCCACCTGCCGCCGTCTGAACGATGATTCCGTAAAGACCCAGACACTGAAAATGGAGAGCAATGTCCCTGCGGAATTCGAGTATTCCGATTCGAAACTCGTCGGGTTCGTGCTGCAGGCCGGACCGTCCGGATGCACGCTCAGGTCGGGAAAGGTCATAGCATCTGCTGAAAACGTGAAACTGGTCAACCCTGCACTTGTCCTCTGCACATACCGCAAGGAGGACATTGTAAAGGAAAAGATATCCCAGCTCAGATCGACAGGCACCTGCGAATGCATGAGGATCGTCGTCATCGACAACGGCAGGACCATAGATTCCCTGGGAGAGAATGTGACCGTCGTCCATTCACCCAATTACGGCGGATCCTCGGGATACACCAGAGGTATGATGGAATGTCTGAAGGACGAAAGCATAACACATATCATCCTCAACGATGACGATGCAGAACTCGACCCGGAGGTCATATTCCGTACCGGATCGTTCTATTCTCTCATCTCCGACGACGAGGAAGATGCTGTACTGGGAGGAACAATGCTCCTCGCCGAAAGGCCGAACATCGTCCACGAATCGGGTGCATCGTTCCAATCGGTCAGCGTGCATTCGATGTGCCACGACCTCGACATCTGCAAAGAATCGGACAATCTGGCACTTTCATCTGACAGGGACATCGAATACTTCGGATGGTGGTATTTCGCCATTCCGTCGCACATGATCAGAAGGATCGGATTGCCGCTCCCCATGTTCCTGAAGTACGACGATGTGGAATATGGGTTGAGAATAGACTCACCGAAGATCACCCTGTGCGGAGTGTCCGTCTGGCACCCCGGATTCCGTTCCAAGTTCAGCGAGATGTCCGCTTATTACTCGTTCAGGAACATCATGGTGGCCGGTTCGGTCCACAGACGCCTGCCCAAGGAGTACATCTACGTTCTCCTCAGGGACGTGGAGATAGACATCGCCGGATACAGATACCTCAATGCCGAGACCAGACTGAAGGCTGTTGATGATTTCCTCAAAGGTCCGGATGCGCTGTACAGGATGTGCCGGAACGGACCATTGGCCACCAAGGAGTTCACGACATCCGATGCGGAATCCCTGAAGAAGGAACTGAACCTCATCGATCATGCACCCGAAGGGAACCATACCTTCCGTGCGCTGACCCTGAACGGACTTTTCCGCCGTCCGGTGGGGGATGTCGTCCTCGACTTCTTCGAACCGAGGACATCGGCATTCTACCGTATCGGAAGGATACTTTACACCTTCGACGACGGCTCCGGGATTATATGTGCCAGAGACCGTAAAACGAGTGTGAGACTCCTGTTCAGGACACTCAAGATCAGGATCAGACTGATGCTCCGTTACAGCAGGATCTCCCGCAGATATGCAGACACTTTCGTAGATTATTCATCCGAAGAATTCTGGAAAGAACTGCTGGAAATAAAAGAATGAAGATCCCGACCTCCCTCAGGAGAGATCGGGATGTGAATATCTCATTCGCGGTGGATGAGCGAACGGAGATAATCGAAGTAACTGTTTGATTTGAACTTCTCGAGCCTGTCGCCGAGCTGTTTGTGGGTGATAAATCCTCTTTTCAGAGCGATCTCCTCAGGACTTCCGACAACAGCCCTTCCTGTCGCCTCAATTGAGTGAATATAATTGGAGGCGTTGAGCATGGAGTCGAAGGTTCCGGTGTCGGCCCACATGGACCCGTCCTTGAGGACCTGGGCCCTGAGCTGTCCCTTCTCGAGGTAGATCTTGTTGAGATCGGTGATCTCCAGTTCTCCCCTTGCGGAGGGCTTCAGGGTCTTGGCGTATTCGCAGGCGTGCTTGTCGTAGAAGTACAGGCCGGTGACCGCGAAGTTGGATTTGGGCTCCGTAGGCTTCTCTTCGAGAGACAGGACCTTTCCGTTGGGGCCGATCTCGGCCACACCGAACGCGGTGGGGTCCTCGACGGACTTGCAGAATATGGTCGCTCCTTCGGACTCGGACATCGCGGTGGCGAGCATCTCATCGAGCTCGTCCCCGTGGAAGATGTTGTCTCCGAGAGCGAGGGCCACACAGTCATTGTCGATGAACCTCTGTCCCACCAGAAGTGCATCCGCAATACCTTTCTGGACCTTCTGAACGGCGTATTTTATGGAAACACCGAACTCTGAACCGTCTCCGAGAAGTCTCTTGAAATATGCTTTGTCATCTTTGCTGACAACGATCAGAATGTCCGTGATACCGGCGCTCATCAGAGTGGAGAGCGGATAGTAGATCATGGGCTTATCGTAGATCGGAAGCAGCACTTTTGAAATGTGCGCCGAGGCAGGATACAGTCTTGTTCCTTTGCCAGCGGCAAGGATAATCCCCTTCATCGGATGAATGATTGCAATACAGTATATTAACGATGTGGGTTTTTATTAAATACTGCAATTGTCGAAATTACAGTTTTTTCATTTAACCTAAACCTCTGCGGACAAAACCAACAACTATTTTATCAATGAGGCAATTGGAGGTTCGTGGGCCCGTGGGGTAGCTTGGTATCCTTGGAGCTTCGGGAGTTCTTGACTCCGGTTCAAATCCGGACGGGCCCACCAATCTTATCATCTGGACGTTCGGTCGGACGGCCTTCTGTTTCTCTGATCTTCGGTAAAAATCGATGATTATGCAATTGTCTGTGACATTCACAGTTTCCTGTTATAATGACGAACAATGCAGTCGACGATTGACGAATTAAAGATCACTTCAGTGACCTTAAAAATGCCATTCCGCGGTCGAATTTGCTTACTTTTTCTTCATCGAAGAGGTACTTATCGGTGAACCTGCTGACCAGACGGACCACCTGTGGATCATCGACTATCGCTTTGTCGAGAGACTCCAATTCCAGTTCGTAACAGGGCATGCTGCGGATGTTCGTGACGGGATCGCGGAACACGATCTTATCGAAAGTGAAGGTGTATTCCCTCACCTTGGAGATTACGCTGCATCTCCCTCTGATGGCCTCGATAATCAGCACCGGCGTCTTGCAGATCTCCGCTGGACCGTAGACCTCGTTGGAATAGTCCTGCACCAGTTTCCACTTATCGAAACGGCTGTCATTGAAGAACTCCCCTTCGATCTCCCTTCTGGAGACCCCCATGCCGGTGGACACCGTGGGGAGTTTCATGGTGAGCATCGCTTTGGTACCTGATTCGCGATACCTCAGAATGATACCGAGGGAATCGAACACACCCCCGGTGTCGGTATAATAATGGTCGGTATGCCGGGAATACTTCGGCAGACCGCACATGAAATCGTCTTTGGAAATGACCGAAATAAGACGTTCCATCGACGGTGCGACATCGTCACCGTCGTAAGCGAACACGCTCCCGGTGCTGAAGAGCTTGATCTCGTTCTCTACTCTTACCTCGGCCATATCGGCCTCCGTTCAGTTGTTTCTGCCCAGCTCGTAATTGCCGATGATCTTCCTCTCAGCGTTCCTGAGGGAGACATTGAGGGTGGATTTGGAGCAGCCGATCCTCTCGCAGAGGGTGTCGAGGTCGGTCCTGCGGGGAACGTCGTAATATCCCTGGTCGAAGGCGATGCGGAGGTACTTCTCCTCTTTCACGGTGAGGGACATCTCCTCGTTGAACTTGCCTCCGGCGAGAAGGTTGACGGTGTAGCCTTTGTCTCTGAGAACAGCGACGAGTTCCCTGACGGAGGAACTGTCCTGTCCGACGATGGTCCATTCGACCTTGTCGTCGCGGTTGACCGCGGACATCAGGAAACACTTGCATTTGTTGATGAGTGCGCAGAGATAGCATTTCCTGTTGGTGATGGATGCGAGATAGTTGTTGGTGGAGATCTTGTCGATCTGGACCTCACCCCCGTTGACCTTGTATGTGGGGTCCTGGATCTCGACGTCGGCGTCGGTGTTGATACGCATGATGGAGAAACCGCAGCCGTCCTCGCCCTGTGAAGAGCACTTGATGATGTCTGTGGCAATGATATGCTTGGAATCTATCGGGAGCAGCCCGCGACAGGTGTGCTGACCTGACAATTCGGACCTTACAAGTTCGATTTTGTAATAATGCATATGTGTCTTACCGAACGTTAACATATCCATCAATGTATTTAATTAACATTATGTGGATTACCAATCCATCCAATTATATATAAATTACATAAAGTTCGAACGAACACATATAAAGTATAATCGAACAGAGTACTTAGTGCGAAAATGTTGCGGATGGGAACATTATTCCAGACAAATGTTCAGATATTAAGCAATCCGCCGATCTTACATTTGGCGACGTTGACCAGTTCCACAGGGCGGAACAGGAGGTTGACATAGTAGGTGTTGGATACATCAGACGGCCACTTCATCTTCCACAGCGGACCTTTGGTCTTCTTCTCATTTTTGATGAGCACCTTGAACCACCCGTCGACGGTCTTCGAGGAGATCGCGTTGCAGTCAGATCCGAAATGTTCACTGAAATCGAGGATGTATTCCTTCTCCCCTTCGTAGAGATCGGGATAGTGGCTGAGACGTTCAAGATCCAGATCAGAGGATTCGGCGAACACGGGTTTTCCGTTCGATACTGCCCGAACATGGGGCTCGTCGCTGGAAAGAAACAGTTCGCAAAGGTTGACGTAACTCCAGGAGATGAACTGTTCGGAACGGTCATTGAATGTGTGATGGGGTAACTTGGAATCCTTCAGAACGGAACAGTAGCAGCCCGCGACGTCTATTCCCTCCAATCTCTTCGTGATGTCGACCTGGGCGCTGAAGTTCATGGTGGTGCTGTCGACAAGAAGGATCCTCTTCGCATCACCGGCACAGGAACGGAGATATTCGGTGTACTTCTCAGACTCTAAATGGAGAAGTTCCTCGACCCGTTTTGCATCGTCTGGCACATCGTGTCCGCAGGCCTTCAGGAAGCCTGGAACGGAGGCCCTCAGCTTCTTGTCGGCCATGACGCCTTCGGTCAGGGAGTTGGAGATGTAACGCGAGGAATAGACATATTCGAAAGGTTTCTTTCCGCCCAGAAGCTCGTATGCCTTCATCACCGTGTATCCGTCGCGGGAGCAGAAGAAGAGCTTATCGTAGTCCTTTTCCACAGACCTCACAAACATCGCAAGGGACAGGACAAGAGGTCCGGCGAAGCGCCTTCCCACCATGTGCCAGTAGTTCTCTTTTTCATCCTTCATGGAGAGCATATCGATGCCTGCGAGGAAGGATAACCTGGGGTCGTAATACGCATCCCTGTACTCGCGGGGATACAGTTCCGAGTACAGTTCGTGCATAGGGGTCCAATGATAGGAACGGATACCTTTGCTCTCAGGGACGGAGACATCACTGTGCTGGTTGTCCCCGATCATCAGGATGTGCGAGGCTTCAATACCTAGATCCTTGAGGATAATATCGTAAAGTCCGCCGTCGCATTTCCCTACGGAGTGCTTGTTGGAAACATATGATGCACTCCATCCGCTGAAGCCGCAGTGTTCAAGCATGTCGGAGATGACCTTCTCCGGAAGGTACATGTCGGATACGACAAGCACCTTCTTTCCCGAAGAAATCGCATAGTTCCAGACCTCTGAAATGCGGGGGTCCGGACGGCAGAGTTCAAGCTCCGCCTTGACCTCTTTTTCCTTCATGTCCGGGAAATCCGGAAGGAAGGAATAGATCTCATCTATGTCAACTTCAGCCCTGCATTTCCTGCGGGCGGTGCGTTCGGCGAGTACCCTGAGACCGGCGAATCCCGTCGCTCCGTTGAGGTCCTCGATGAAAGTGAAAAGGTGTTCGGGCCTGAGGAAGGGACGCACGAGCAGCGTGTCGAAGACGTCGAAGGCTACAGCCTCCGCCTCGTCGACGGCCTTCCTCAGACCCTCGGTAAACATTTTATCAGTTCGCTTTGGCCTTGTTGATGTATCCGTTCCAGACGGACTCAAGGTCGGGCCTCTGCATAGTGTCCATGACGTACTGGGCGAATTCGTCACCGGTGGCTCCGGTGTCCCTTCCGGTCATGACCATCTTCTTCTCGAACTGTACGCAGACGTCAAGGGCCATGTTGAGTTTGCGGGCTTTCTCGGGCTCTCCGATGTGGTCCATCATCATTGCCACCGCTTTGATCATGGAGCAGGGGTCGGCGTACTGTGCGCGGCCTTCCTTGACCATCCTGGGTGCAGAACCGTGGATGGCCTCGAACATGGCGTACTTCTTTCCGATGTTGGCGGAACCTGCGGTACCGACACCGCCCTGGATCTGTGCGGCCTCATCGGTGATGATGTCCCCGTAGAGGTTGGGGAGGACGAACACCTTGAAGTCTGCCCTCCTGGCGGGGTCGATGAGCTTTGCGGTGGTGATGTCGATGAACCAGACATCGTGTTTGACCTCGGGGTACTCCTTTCCGATCTCGTCCGCAAGGTCGACGAAGAGTCCGTCGGTGGTCTTGATGATGTTGGCTTTGACAATGATAGAAACGTAGTTCTTTCCGCTCTTCCTGGCGTGCTCGAATCCGGCGCGGATGATCCTCTCGGTACCCTGGCGGGTTGCCACGCAGTAGTCCATTGCAAGATCGTCGGTTACAAAGAAACCGTCGGAACCGAGCGCGTAGGAACCCTCGGTGTTCTCCCTGTAGAAGATCCAGTCGATGCCGAGCTCGGGGACGGATACGGGGCGGACGTTTGCGAAGAGGTCGAGTTCCTTCCTCATGGCCACATTTGCAGATTCGATGTTGGGCCAGGGGTCTCCCTTGGCAGGGGTGGTGGTCGGACCTTTGAGGATTACATGACATTTCTTGAGTTCCTCGAGGGTGTCGTCGGGGATGGCCTTCATGACCTCCACACGCCTCTCGATGGTCAGACCGTCGATCTGCCTGATCTCGACCTTTCCGGCCTTGATCTTGTCTGCGAGAAGGAATTCCATGACCTTCTGTGCGGATGCACATATGTAGGGACCGATTCCGTCTCCGCCACAGACTCCGATGATGAGTTTGTCGAGTTTGGAGTAGTCGGTCCAGTCAGGCTCGTTCTTGAGTCTCTCGACCCTCTCGAGCTGCTTCCTGAGAAGTGCACCGTATTTCTCCTGCGCTACCTTGATCGCTGCTTCATCAACCATGGTTAATACCTAGTGGGCACAATTCCTTTTCATTATAAAAGGAATGTATCGGTCCTTAGATATCACGATTGATTGCTGTTAAGATTACAATTATCCGTAACCCAAAGACCCAGACGATCTGTTTTGTGATCGTTTGATAATGGATTCATCTCTTTCCGCGGAACTTGTTGAAAACATCCTCGGCACGATCGAAGGACTTGTGCCTGATGTCGCTCTCGACCTCGCGGACAGAGGAGATCCTCCTCTTCAGTTCGCGTTTGAAGAGGACCTTGAAGAAGGTTATGACGATACCTAACGCACCCATGATCGCGGATGCCCACCAGATGACGAGCTGACTGTAACATACCGCACAGACGAGAATTGTGAAAATTATAGCGAAAATGACGAAACGTTTGGAAAGGAAACGTTTCCTCATGGCGAAATTGATGATCGCCTTTCCGATGGAACCGAAGAACATCGCGAAGAAGAACGTGAATATCGAAATGATGAACGCACCGACGTATCTGGCATACTGATCGAGGTATCCGTGGATCATCTTCTGGATGACGACGGTACACAGCACCAGCAGCACTGAATAGATCAGTGCGGTGATCACATCGAAACGGAGACTCGGTTTCTCCGTTTCCGCGCTCTCGGAACTCATGCAGGTATGATTAAAAATCGATTATAAAAAGGAAAGTACGCCTGTTTTCGCTCTTGTACTATTCCATTCCACACCATATTCGGACGTCTGGGTCTTTGCATTTCCCATACACTTCGACCGTTCTGACTGAAGGTTAAGGATATATGGCCCGGGGACATCCCCCGACACGTTATGCTGTTCAGAGCCGAATCGGTCACCAAATCCTACGGTCCCAAGAAGATCCTTGTCGATGCCAACATCCAGATCAACGAGCATGATGCCATCGGGCTGATAGGTCTGAACGGAGCGGGAAAAAGCACGTTCATCAAGATCCTGTTGGGTATCGAACCATACGATACCGGAGAGATCAAGAAACAGACCGAGAGGATCGGATATCTGGAACAGTTCTCCGAGGGCGGACACTTCACTGTCAGAGAGGTGTTGGGAAGACCTTACGGACACATCGAGAACATCAAACGCCGCATGCACGAGATCGATACCCTTATGGCATCCGGTCAGGACCTGGACTGGAACTCTGTCGCCACCGAGTACGCGGAGCTCGAACAGAAGCTGAAGAGCACCGATGTGGGGGATGAGAAGACACTCATATCCGCAATGACCCAGGTGGGTCTGAACAAGACCTTCATGGACCGTTATATGGACACCCTCTCCGGAGGGGAGAGGGCCAAAGTGATGCTCGCCCGTATCGTGGTCCAGGCGGAGGAATGCGACATCCTGATCATGGACGAGCCCACTTCCCATCTGGATATCTACACCATCGAATGGCTGGAGGACTATGTCCTCAAGACCCGCTGCGCTTTCCTTGTCGTTTCACACGACAGGTACTTCCTGGACAAGATGGCCACCAAGATGGTGGAGATCGAAAACGGAAAGACCAGGAAATACAGGGGGAACTACTCCGATTTCATCATGAAGAAGATGATCGACCTCGACAGGATGGAGAAGGAGTACCTCAAATACAGTCAGAACAAGCGTGCCCAGCAGGCCATTGCGGATAAAATGCGCCACGACCAGTGGTTCATGGGCACCCACAAGATCCGCGAGAAGATGATCGCGAAGATGGAGGTCAAGGAGAAGCCCGAGGGGTCCAGGGAGATCACCGTAAGGATCCAGGCCGCCAACAAATCGGGAAAGAACGTGTACATCCTCAAGGACTGTTCCATAAGTTACCCGGGTTCGGATGTGCCCCTCCTGGAACATATCAATCTCGACATTCATAAAGGGGATAAGATCGGTATCTTCGGGGCCAACGGCCAGGGGAAATCGACACTGATCAAGGCATTGTTAGGTGAAATTCCCATCGAAGGGGACTTCTGGGAGGCTCCCGGAAACAAGATCGGTTATTACTCGCAGACCCACGAGAACCTCGATCTGAGACTGACTGCAGAGGAACAGGTCATGCAGATCATCGGAAAGGACAGAAGAGGCGACGCGAGGAAGATGCTCGCCAGGTTCCTTCTCCGCAATGACGAGGTGGATAGACCCATGTCCACCCTCTCCGGTGGACAAAGGTGCAGGGTTGCACTTACCATACTTCTCCTCAACGAGACCAACATCCTCGTCCTCGACGAGCCTACGAACTATCTCGACATCCCCGCGAGACATGCCATCGAAGAAGCGCTGAACGAGTACACTGGCACTATTCTTACAGTGACCCATGACAGGTACTTTTTGGATGCCGTATGCACCAGCGTCATCGAGGTCAAAGACGGAAAGGTCATCCCCTATGCCGGAACCTATTCTGCCATGAAAGGCAGACCTAACATCAGGGAGATCGTGATGGACGCGGACGAATACCGCGTCCTCGCACCGTTCACCAACTGGAGCACCGGGATGAAGTACAAAAAGGGCGACCTGGTGCTGGTGGCACCCAATGAAATAGACAACTTCCAGTGGGCGATCGATCAGGACAAGATCCGCAAGACCGGCGGCAGGCAAAGGAAGAAGGTCGCCATCAAGGAGAAACCACAGGATCCCGCGGATTGACGCCGTTTTACGGTCAATCATTAAAAAGTACCTCCTTATCGGGTGGATTGAAACTATGATGTCAGGCAGGGTCAGACTCGGTTATATGGGGATCCCGTTCTCCAACAGCGAAGCGATGGCGTTGGAATTCACCCGTGAGATGAACTGGAAGGATGTCGATCTGGTACCGCTCATGTCTTCTGCGGAAACAGTCAAAGCACTGAAGGAAGGTACGATCGACTTCGGTGTGTTCGCGGTCAGGAACTCCTCCGCCGGAGAGGTCCTGGAGACGACCGAGGCCCTTTCGGACCTCGGGTACAAGAAGATCTTAGAGGGATCCGAGCACATCCACCACTGTCTTTTCGCAAAGACCCAGACATCTGAAATCAACAAGATCTGTTCCCACATCCAGGCCCTGGGGCAGTGCAGGAAAAACCTTTCGGAACTGTATCCTGAAGCAACTCAAACCGACTGCTCCGACACCGCTTATGCTGCAGAAATGCTGTCCAAAGGAGAGCTTCCCGACGACTGCGGAGTGATCTGCAGAAAGGCCGCCGGAGAGCATTACGGATTATCTCTCATCAAAGAGAACATCGAGGACTCCGGCGACAACGAGACGTTCTTTATGATGATCTCGCTGTGATCAGAGACCGATCCCGACGAGTTCACGGGCATAGGTGTGCAGTTTCCCGTCGCCCCTCTTGATCTGCTGGGAATACCTGTAGACAATGTTCCTGTTGTCCACGTAGGCGGTGATCTCCTCGTTCCCGCCCACGTACTTGAGAATGTCACATTTCACCTTTCCGATGCAGGTGTCGATGGTCTCCTGTCCCATGACGGCCAGTTTCGAAAGGTCGAAGATACAGGAACCGTAGGACTTCATGGTGTGAAGGGTCTCGGGTTCCTTCAGTCCGGGGACCTCCTTCTTCACATCGACGGCATCTCCGCGGATACGGGTGATCGTATAGATCTCCCTGACCCCATTTCCTTCGATGTGTCCGTCGAATGCCTCGGTCAAAAGATACCAGAACCATGTGTCTTCAGTGAACGCCATGGTCACCGAAT
>CAVGRR010000036.1:0-15461 GCA_963631655.1 Eggerthellaceae bacterium | reverse complement strand
ACCTAGAAAGAATCCTCAGTAAGCTTGTATAGTACGTCAAATCATGAAGTTATTATTCAACTCAGTCACCGCATGTGCATATGCTGAGAATAAAGGGTACAGACCTGCTATCGGAAACGAGATCGATGAACTTGTTCAGATCTCTGAAATGATCGAAACCTATATCTCCAAACGCAACAAAGGCCCGAGTGTGTCTTAAAATCCATTTGAATGGATTTATTCTCAAAATCAAAAATAAATCCATTTGATTGGATTTTCGTTGCGTTTCAGAAAAATTATTTTTTCAGAACACTGCGCAATGGCATGTGCCAGACGTCTGAAATTATTTTCCTCGGACACCCATTGCGCAGCAAACGTACGATCTGATAGAGCGCAGCGTGACTGCTCAGACAAACACTCAGAACATGAACAGATACTGAAAAAAGCTCAGTTCCTGCGATAATGGGGGAACATATCCCTGAACACGACCGCATCCTTCTCGATGAGCGGGGACTCGCAGATGAAGGTACAGTCCTGCTTCGAATCGTCGAGAATGTCGGCGAGATACTGCATATCGGGTTCCTTTTCGGTGAGAGGAAGGTGCGCGATCTCTCCTTTCTCACCGTACTTGATGCAGCTGATATGGAAGTGCGCGATGGGTCCGACCAGTTTGAAGTACTCATCGATGAGGTCCTGCATATCCTGTTTCGTCTTCAGACAGCCGACGCCTCTTGCATGGACATGGGCGACATCGAGGACAGGTCTGACCCCGTCCACCGAATCCATGACCTCGGCGATCTCCGGCAGGGTACCGAACTGACCTTTCTTCCCCATGGTCTCCACCCCGAGGATGACGTCCTTGACACCAAGGTCGTCCAGCCTGTCCTTGGACCGGCTGAGGCCGGCGATCACATTCTCCATGGCGGTCTCCGGATGCTTTCCGTAGGATGCGGCATGGATGACGATGATGTATGCACCGAGGTTGTGTGCCGCCACTGCTGTATCGACCACCCATTGGACGCTCTTCTCGATGGTCTCGGGGGTGTCGGAATTGAAACTGATGAAATAAGGCGCGTGACAGCTCAGGCGGATATCCAACGATCTGGCACATTGGCCGATCGCCTTGGCGCGCTCCTCCGAGATCCTCGCACCGCGGACGAACTCGACCTCCAAAGCGTTCAGTCCCAGGTCATGGGTGTACTGCAATGATTTCTCTGGATCGCTCTTGCTGCCGACTGTAGGGTATCCTGCGGGCCCGAATCTCATGATTCCGAGATATCCGAAGAACTATTTAGGGCATGGCAAACCATATCATCCATGGGAATGATACCGGCAGTATGGAACTGCGTCTGGATATTTCTCTGGACCACACACTCGGCTGCGGACAGGCCCACCGCTGGAGAAAACTCGACTCCGGCCAATGGCAAGGTATCATAAAGAACAGGCTGGTGACAATGACCCAGACCGACGAAGGTCTGACCTTCGAAGGAAGCCCCATCGGGGATGTGAAGGAATATCTCCGTTACGATGACGACCTCGATTCCATCTACTCCGACCTTTCTGAAAAGGACCCGTACATCGCAGACCTTGCCGCCAGGTGCCCGGGACTTCGTATCCTGAAACAGCCCGAATGGGAGTGTCTTGCAACCTATGTCCTCGCCACCAACGCCAATGTCAAACGCATATCGAAGATGGTGGAATCCGTCTGCGACCTTTTCGGAACCGACATCGGCGGGCGCAGTTCGTTCCCGACCCCAAAACAGATCCTCGACCGGAAGGAACTGCTGCCTCAATGCAGACTCGGATTCAGAGAGGGAAGATTCCTCCGTTTGGCAGAGCGTACGGAGTCCGGAGAGATCAATGTAAATGCAATGTGCCAGATGGACTATGATACGCTTGTACGCGAGCTGCAGACCATCGACGGAGTGGGCCCTAAAGTAGCAGACTGCGTGGCACTTTTCGGTTTCGGAAAACTCGAAGCGTTCCCTGTCGATGTCCGTATACAGCACGTGGTCGAGAACCGTTACGGAGTGTCAGGTCCCTACCGTACTGTCTCAGAATTCGGAAGAAGCAGATTCGGAAGATACGCGGGATACGCACAGGAACTTCTCTATCATGCAGACTTTATCTGATCCTTCATGCATGCATCGAAGCCTGCGATCACGGTTTCCCCATATTCCTTGGAACATCCGGTCACGGCAACGAAGAGCTCGGTCGTAAGTCCGATCTTTCTCGCGAAATGACACAGCCTGCACAGTTCGAGCACGACGTCTTTCTCGTCGGACTGCACTGCTGCCGCGCTTTTGCGGATCTCCTCGAGCAGAACGGGATAATACTCGCTGCTTTCGACGAGAACGGACGCGCCGCGCTTGTTTTTGAGGTACTGTGAAATGGCTGCATCGGTGACCCCGAACAGACGGCCCACATCTGCCTGTTTCATCTTGTAGGATGTGACAAGTTCCATGGCCAGATCGCACCGGATGACGGGAAGAAGGTACAGTACGATAACCTCAAATGGGGTTTTCATAAAAGTAGCTATTTATTTTTTAAATATAAACATTACTGATTGATATCTGTTCGTACGTTGGATAGGTAATTTGTTAGACATTTGTACATCTAAACAGTACTTAATCTAAACAGTACTTAATTCACAGTCCTGGGTTGACCTTGTTATAGAATTCCGATGCCTCCCAGTCATCGTCGACGGTCTCGTGTCCCTCGACAAGCTGGATGCCGTAGATGTGCGCCAGATCCTCGACATATTTCTTTGCGATTTCCGAACCTTCGAAGTCCTCCACCTTGGCGGCGGTGGGGGTCAGCTTTCCTTTGAAGTGGCCGATGATCTTCGTGCCTGAGAACACCACGGAGTAGGAACCCCCGCATTCCTTCTTGATGTAGTCCCTCAGATACAGGCTCAGGTTGTCCTGCGTGTTGAGCAGGAACATTCCGGTGAACGGACGCACCCTCGACTCCACATCCTCAGTAAGCATCCAATAGGGGGTGGGGGAACCTTCGAGAAGGAATCCCTTGGTCAGGAACCCCTCATCCTCCAGAGAGGCCAGGATGCTCCTGACCATGGACATCTTGCAGCTCAGGAACTGTCCCAGATGCTCGGCGCTGAAGATGCCGAGGTCCTTGAAGTGCCAGCGGGTGATCTCCTTCAGAGCGTCTTCGATGGAAAGGTCCGATTTGGGGGTGACCGAATACTGCGAATCAGAATCCTGATAGATCTGAGACAGTTTCAGAAGACCGGATAGGGTCTCATTGGTGACGGTGGTGGAATAGGGGGACAGCGGAAGCAGGTCCTTCTTGGAGATCGGCTGATGATCGGAGATCAATTTCTTGATCGCGACCTGTTCTCCGGTGAGCGGAACCTTCTTGGCGGCCGCATAGACGGACATTCTCGAAAGGTCCGCATATCCGACATATGTCGGGCACAGCGTTCCTTTGACGATATTTCCGAGCTCCATCTGCTTCTTCAGACTGGACCTCATGGTCGTACGGGCGGGCAGTTCCTGGTCGCTGCGGATGTATCCGCGGCAGCGGATGAGGTCGTCCGCAGTGGGGAAACGTGCGGTCTTTTCAAGGTGCTGCTTGTGGAACACATAGCTCAGCATCTCATCCCGGGACATCACACGCAGGATGAATCTTCCCTTCGCATAGAATCCGTTCACGAAACGATATTCGTGTTCGACAAGGAGGCCCTTTACAGTATCGTCGACCTCGGCGGCATCGACCGAAAGCACCTCACGGATACGCACAAGATCGATACCTTTCTGCTCGAAATACTTCATGAAGTTGTCAAGTGCATCCAGAGCGGAAGGCAGGAAGTCAGGGGAGTCGAGGTCTATGGAACGGACCTCCACGCACCCGGACATCTCCCAGATCTCCATGGCACCGATGACATGGGTGCCCTGGACGACAGGATAGATCCACTTGTCCCCATAACGTGCGGAGATCTCGGCCCACTTCGAACCCATGTCCGGATCGTACAGTGAAAGAATGCGGACATCATTGGAAATGGTGCAGGTCGAGTCCAATGCGGGGAGTTCATCCTGCATGATATACATCGGGACCTGCCCGGGACCGACCAGGACCTGTGTCGCACCGACCCTTTCCAAGGTGGACAGGAAATCATCGTCGGGAATGTTCAATACGAAACGTAAGCTCATTGCGGGGATGGGCCCGTAGGCGCGCACGGCCCTCTCGACGATCTCGTCGGCGGGGTTCTTCTCCGGGATATCTGGGTCATATGAAATGTAGGTGTTCTCGGAACTCCAGTCCTCACGGTCGGTGAACGCATGAAGGAGCTTCATGGACTTGTCGAGACGCATGATGGAATCCTTCACCGCATCCTTCTCCCTGCCGATGGCGGCCACCAGTTCCCTCATGGTCATACCTGCGGAACCTTCGATCCTGCGCAGGACCTCATCATCCCCCGATTCGGTGATGTCGCTGCGGAAGTAGGCGTACTTGGCGGCATCCTCTGCAAGCATGAAACGGGCCCTTCCGCGGCAGAACCTTCCGAGGACGATCTTCCCCTCGGCACGGAGCCTCTGCCATTCCGAAAGCTGGAATCCGGGCACACGGATGAAGACGTCGAGTTCGCTGCCTGCCATCAGATAGAACCTGAAGAAATCCTCGATGAAATCGAACTTCTCTCCTTTGGTAAGGCGGTAGTTCTCGACGGTCTCGAAATCGTAGACGTTCTTCTTTCCGGAACGCAGTTTCATACGGTCGGATTCGAGCATGTACTGGTCGTTCTCGGAGATGAGAAACCTCCCTTTGGCCGCCTCTCCGCCGGCCACGAGAGATTCAAGAGATGCGGAAACGGTGTCTTCGGGGATGTTCAGTGCAAAAGCGACCTCCTGAACGGTGGTGGGTGCATATGCGCCCAGGTGGCGCATGACCACGGCATCGACCGCCTCGGAACGGACACCTGCCGGAGGTTCGCAGCGGGCGAAGTACCAGCGGCCGTTCTCGGTGATGCCTACGCGGGTCACGAGATACATCGATTCCAGTTTCCTGACGCATCTGAACACCACATCCTCGGACAGTTCGACTCCGGCCTGGATGTCGCTCATGAGGGTCCTTGTACCGATCTGTTCCAGGACCTGCTTGTCGGCATCCCCGAGCGTACGGTCGCGGACGGTCGCGGAGGCGTAGGTGGGCACCTCGGAACGGACCATGATGTGCATCTCGTCGAGGAACACGGTTCCCAGGACGCCTTCCGCCAGCAGCTCGCGGACCCAGCCGTCGACGGTCTTCTTTTCCGGATCGCAGTAGGGATAAATGCTGCGTCCGCGCTCGCGGAAAGCCTGGAGCGGCCCGGTGCGCATCAGAAGCTTGGGGATGTCCTCTTTCGTGCTTACGCGGCCGATCTTCGTCCTGAAATACTGGGTGACCTGGTCCGCATCGAACTCGAAATCGCGGATCTCGTCGCCCAATGCCCTCTCGAGGACCTTCCTGTGAAGCTCCTTGAGGAGTGCGGTACGGTCCTCCATGAGAACGATATCGGAGAATCCGGACAGGATGACGCTGTGGGCGAACGGCGAGGGGGTGCCGGTGAAATGGATCGTCCTGACGGCCATCTCCCCGCTCTCGATCATACCGAGGACCACGCGGGCGTTGTTGATGTCCATGTCGTCCTCGAGGATCTCACGGTAGGTCTCCTCGATGACAGGCTCATTGTCCATGTCCCTGAGCATATCCAGGAGATAGGTGGAACGGATCTGCTGACGGTTGACCGAGATCGGACGGCCCATGTAGTTGCGGAGGATCATGAAACTGCGGGAGGCGGTGTGCCTGAAACGCAGCTTGAAGATCTCGGAGTCCTTGACGGCCTTCCTGAGCACAGGTTCGAGATCGGTGGTGTTGAGCATCTTGGGGATGAGGTCGATGTCGATCTTGTGGGTGGTGCCGATCATGAAGTTGTCGTCGGTGATGGTGACCGAGACGTTGGCACCGGTGAGACTGGTGATCCTGTATGCATATCCTCTCGAAAGGGCGTCGTTGACACGGCGTCCGAAGGGATAGTGGAAGATGATACGCTGGTTTCCGGAGGGGTCGATGTATTCCTCCACAGCGAGGTGATCGATGTCCGGAATGAATCCCGCAGTGGCCTTCTGTTCGGAGAAATAGGACACCAATGACCTTGCGGAACCGGTATCGATGTCGAACTCCTTCGACAGATAATCGAGCTTGTTGGGAGAGTCCTCATCGATGATCTGGGACATCTCTTTTCTGAACCTTGCGACGTCCATGGAAAGGTCGAAGGAACGGGGCAGCATCTCTCCGGCCCAGGACGGGACGGTGGGCTTGCGACCGTTTGCTTCTTTGACGAATGCGGTCATTCCTTTCGAACGGACGAACTCGAGACTCCTTCCTCCGAGGACGAAGACATCTCCGGGAGAGAGCCTTTCCACGAACTTCTCAGAAAGCTCTCCGGAGACCGAACCGTAACTGTTGACGACACGGTAGTTGGCCTCCTCCGGGATGGTACCGAGGTTCATGAAATAGATCATCCTGGCACCTTTCTTCTTTCCGAACTGGTCGGTGTCCGTGTCATACCAGATCTTTGAGTAGACGCCCTCGTGCTCCTCTTTGCTTCCGAGGTAGTTCAGGACGTTGATGAACTTCTCACGGGGAAGGTTGTGATAACAATATGATGATTTGACGACCTGATATGCCTCGTCCACTCCCCAGCGGCGGTCGAGACTCATACCTACAACCGCCTGGCACAGTACATCGAGACTGTTTTCGGGGATGCCGACACGGTCAATGTTGCTGCGGTGGGCGGCCCTGCACATCACGGCGCACTCTGAGAGATCGTCGGGGTCGAAGACGATAAGCCTTCCCTTGGCGATCTTACCGAAACTGTGTCCGCTGCGTCCGATCCTCTGCAGTCCCTTCGCGACGGATTTGGGGGAACCGATCTGACACACGAGGTCCACGGAACCGATATCGATACCGAGTTCCAGAGAAGTCGAAGAAACAACGCATTTGATCTCTCCCTTCTTGAGACGTTCCTCCACATCGAGACGGATCTCCTTTCCCAGAGAACTGTGATGGACCTCGATGTTGTCGAGGCCCCTCTCCTTCAGCTTGTAGACCACGGCTTCGGCACCGGAACGGGTGTTGGTGAAAATCAGAGTGGTCTCATGCATGTCGACCAGTTCCTTGAGACGGTCGTACATCATCGAACTGACCACGTCGGTGGGCAGGGCGGTCATATCCTCTGTGGGACAGATTACCTTCAGATCGAGGATCTTCTTGGAACTTGATTGAATCAAAACGACATCGCGCGGCTCCCCGTCGGGACGGTATCCCACAAGATACTTCGCCACCTCTTCGATGGGGGCGACGGTGGCGGAAAGTCCGATACGGGTGAAATCATGGCCGCAGTACTCCCTCATCATCTCGATGGTGAGGGAAAGGAACGCACCCCTCTTGGAATCGCAGATATCGTGGATCTCATCGAGGATGAGCCATTCGATGTCCTTGATCTTCTCCTTGAATTTGGGGGATGCGAGGATCAATGCCATCGATTCGGGCGTGGTGATGAGGATGTGCGGCGGGTGGCGGACCATCTTCTGCCTTTCGCTCTGCGGGGTATCACCCGAACGGACGGCCACACGTATGTCCGGAACGGGAAGACCTTCGCGTTCCGCCAGTTCCTTCATCTGGGACAGAGGGTCGCTGAGGTTGCGTTTGACATCGTTGGCGAGTGCTTTGAGCGGAGAAATGTATACGCAGTAGATTTTCTCTTCAAGGATACCTTCCGAAGAGTATTTGATCAGCTGGTTCAGGATGCTGGTGAAGGCGGTGAGAGTCTTTCCGGAACCGGTCGGGGAGGAGATAAGGACGTTCTTACGGTCGTAGATGACCGGGATGGCCATCGACTGGGGTTCTGTCAGCGAATTGAAACGTTCGCGGAACCATTTCGATACCAATGGCTCCATACGGGACAGTACTTCTTCAGTCGAATGAACCTTACTTACCTTCTCCATGCTTCACCAGCCGTTAAGAATGTAGTGTCTATCTTGTGGCCATATATACTTTTATCCCAGAGGTGGCCGAAAGTGAACGAACAATATATTACCGTAAACCAGAATTCTCATACAATGAAAGGTAGATTCCTGCCGATGCTTGTCATGCTCTTCGCGGTCTCCGGTATGCTGTTCGCTACAATACCTTCGGACAACTCCGATGCTGCGGGGGACGGAAAGACCTACGTCAGCGGCCTGATCTGCGAGATCGGTCAAAGCGGACCCACACCCGCCAAGAACATCCCCGTGACGTTGGTCTACGATGATCAGACGTTCACCGGCAAGACTGGATCCGACGGATTTTTCAAGATCAAGATAAGCGACAGCTCGACGGTCGATACCTCGCAGAAAGTCTATTTCGACTTCACATTGGACGGATACAGTATCTTCACCCTACCTGACACCATGGTCACGCTGGAACCGAATTCAAATGATTCCATCGAGACGGTCACCGCAGTTGCGACGATCGACCTCACCAAATGTTCCTTTGCCGACGGAGTTTACTGTGCCACCAGCGATAGCCAGCACTGCATCCTCATCGGCGACACCTATGTACCTGTCACATTCACCGTGACCAACGCTTCAACGGGAGTTGCGGTCCGTAATGCGGACGTCACCCTGAAGTGCGGGGACAAGACATACCGTGCAACCACCAATTATGAGGGAGTGTGCACATTCTCCACCGGTGTCCTCATCGGAACTTACGAAATCATGATCAAATGCGACGGTTACGTCACTTTCGAAGACATGATCCAGATCACCAAATCGGCAGCATTCAAGACCGATTTTGAAATGACCCAGAAGGAACCGATGACCTATCTCGGAATGACCCTCTACCATCTGCTGATGATCCTCGGAGTGACCGTCGGCCTGTGTCTCGTCGTCATCTCCTATGTGCTCTGCAAGCGTACGTGGAGGAACGTGGACAAGAAGGATGTGGACTGATCAGTCCGACGCCATGTTGCGGGCGACCTCTTCACGGACCTTTTCGTAAAGACTGTTGCCCTGGGCGTCGATCGCTACTATCAGCGGACCGAGAGTCCTTGCATCGAATTTCCACAGTGCCTCAGGCATTCCGAGGTCGTTCCATTCGGAACCGGTCACGCGTGAAAGACCCTCTGCATAGGAGACGGCCACGCCCCCGGTGGCGGCGAGATAGACACAGCCGACCTCTTTCATGGCAGCGGCGACCTCGGGCGACATTCCGCCCTTGCCGATTATGGCCCTGATGCCGAACTCCCTGATGAAACGTGGTTCCAATTTGTTCATCCTGGCACTTGTGGTCGGACCTGCTGCTACGACGATCCATTTGCCCTCAGAGGCCTGCTTCATGATAGGCCCGCAGTGGTACAGTGCAGCACCGCGGATGCATCCGGGGACCTCTTTTCCTTCATCGAGATATTCGAGGGCACGGATGTGCACCTCATCGCGTCCGGTGATGATCGGACCGGTCAGATTGACGACCTCTCCGAGCTTGAGGGACCTCACTGTGTCTTCAGTGAGCGGAGTGTAGAGCGATTTCAAAGTCTGACCCCCTGCGAATAGACAACATCGGTGTCGGTGATACGGGCACAGGCCCTCCTGGTGGCCCAACAGCCGATGTTCACGGCCACCGGCAGACTGGCGGTGTGGCAGGCCGATTTACGGACCTTGACACCGAGGACGGTGGTGCTGCCTCCGAGACCCATGGGTCCGAGTCCGCTCTGGTTGATCTTGACAAAAAGCTCTTCCTCGAGTGCCTGGATTTCGGGATCTGGGTCTTCCATATCGAGAGGTTCGAGAAGGGCACGTTTGGCCATCGCTGTGCATTCATCTGCAGTACCGCCGATACCCACTCCGACGATGCCGGGCGGACACGGACGGCCGCCTGCCTCGATGACGGAATCGATGATGAAACGCTTGACGCCTTCCATTCCGTCGGAGGGGTTGAGCATCTTCAGTTTGGTCATGTTCTCCGAACCGGCACCCTTCAGAAGGACGGAGATCTCAGTGAAATCGTCCTCGGTGGGAATGTAGTGGATGCAGGGCATACCCTCTCCGAGGTTGTTTCCGTAGTTGGTGCGGATGATGGGGTCCACAGTGTTGGGCCTCATGGGAATCGCAGAGGTGGAATTCACCACCGCCTCGGCGATGTCACGGGCGATGGCACCGTCGATCTTTCCGCGGACATAGAATATCGGGATTCCGGTATCCTGGCACATTGGTTTTCCCATGTGCTCAGCCTTTCTCACATTCTCCATGATGGCGGCCAACTGGGTCGCTGCGACAGGGTTGGCTTCCCATCCGGCCGCCGCCTCGAGGGCCCACCCGATGTCCTCGGGAAGTTTGGTGTTCGCGACTCTCAGCAAATTCTCGATGATCTTCTCTCTGGTTTCTGGTAATTTGACGACCATATGGATCACTCTGGCACATAGTAGAGGATGTCTTCGATGCGGACCATCTTGACGGTGTCTCCGATGGCAGCATCCTTGGGAACGAGCAGTTCCTTGGTGGAATAATCATGGGGGTCCAGGATCTGGATCTCACCTTCGGACCTGGAGATGACATCGGCGGTCTCCAGTTCGGAGGATTTGGCATAGACCTTCAGATCGGGCATGTTCGGACGCCTGATAGTCATGTCTGCGAAGTTGTTCAGGGACTTTATCTTCCCGCCGGCACTGGAGACCCTGGTGAGAAGGTAGTATTTCTTCCCGTAGCGGACGATGTCGCCCACGTGAAACTCGGGAAGGCGGACGAGGTACGACACACGGTACATGTCGATACCGTCGCGGGTCTGACCGACCAGTTTGGAAGAGTCGTCGGTCTCGGCACAGTAGAGTTCGCTGAGGGTCTTGCAGATCTCACGGCCCAGGGCGATCATGGAAAGATAAACATCTACACCTCCCGGAACGAGCTCCATCTTCGTGATGAACGCGTTGGGGTTGGTGGTGCCTGCGTCATCTACAAGTTTCTCGACACGGGCGAGGACCTCGTCCATGAGGTCGGGTGCGATCTCTTTCGCGGAAGTGCGCACCTGCAGGATCGATTCGTAGTAATTTCCGGTGCGTCTGGAACATATCTTGCAGACGGTGTTCTTGACACGGACGATGGTGGATGCGATGGCATCCGCTTCGAAGTCGGAGATGGCGAGTCTGCAGTGAAGGGTGACCGAGTAGTTGTATTCGTCACGCGGTGCGATCTCCGCTTCGCAATGGACAAGCTTGGCCTCCCGGATGGTGATCAGTGCGGTCTTGGCGGCGAGGGCGATGGCCTTCTCCGCGGACATCGACTGGTATTCCCCTCTCCACAGGTACTGTCCGCAGCTCGTGCAGGTGAAAAGGTCCACGTGGTCAGGAAGAGTTACGAGGGTACGGTCCCTGAGGAAACAGTCCATGCAGAGTCCGTTGACAGTGTGATCGGTGCTGACCCCGCATTCCACGCAGAATCCGTTCACATCCTCACCGCCTGAGCATGCTTCATCCCGCCGATGTCCATAACGTTCGCAGGAGAGATGATCCCTGCGGAGATGGCGAGGTCGACGGCACGGTTACCTGCGATGTTCAGGATCGTGAATGCGGTGATGTTGTCGCGTACGAAGACCTCGTCCACCAGTTCATCGCCGTAGAAGGCGGGGGACACGTAGAACTTCTTCCCGGTGTCGGTGAATGTGCATCCGAGAATATCGTCGTCACAGAGGGCGATGACCACCTCCGACTGGTGGCTGTGTACTTTGAAATAGAATTTGTCAGACATTGGGATTGACCACCTTGTATTCGTTGTCGTTCGGACTGTAGATGGAACCGTTCGCCATAAGACGGCGGAGGGCGGAATGGACCTCGTGCTCCTCTATTCCTTCCTGTGCGGCCTCATCGAGGATGTTGCGGATCGGCTTTCCTTCGACACCGATGATGCCCATGATGACCTTGGCCTTGGAACGCTGGGTGCTGGTGACGGAACCCATGATACGGTCGATGTCACCTGCGCCGTCCTCTCCGCCGGCGACCTTCTTGAGATAGTAGGTGACAAGGTCGATGGCACGCTGAGCGTCGATGACGTCGACAGTGTCGTTCAGACGCATCTTCGCAGAGGCCTCGGACAGACGGACGAAAGCCTCGAGCTGCCTGGCGGTGATGGGGATGGAATTGCTCTTTCCGCCGGACATCCTGATCTCCATGTAGGAGTTCTCGATCAGTTCCGAGGCGGCCTCGGTCATGACGGGGGTCAGACGCTTGGAATAGGCGACATATTTGCGAAGGAACTCCTGATCGAAATACGGTTTGATGCTGCTCGTGTTGTCCTTGATGCGTTTCAGGTCCACACCAGGCATCTCCTCCGTCTCGGAGTGCTGCAGCGCCTGTCCGCGGCGGTGGACGTTAAGAATGAATTTGGTGATGTTACGGTCCTGCGTCTCGTTCGGCTTGTCAGTGAGGACGAAGATGAGGTCGAAACGGGAAAGCAGTGCGGGCGGAAGATCGATCTGCCTTGCGAGGGGTTCTCCTTCAAGGTCGAACCTTCCTTCCTTGGGGTTTGCTGCCGCGAGCATGGAACATCTGCACTGAAGGGTGGTGGTGATTCCTGCCTTTGCGACGGAGATCTTCTGCGATTCCATGGCCTCGTGGAGAGACGAACGGTCCTGCGGGGTCATCTTATCCAACTCATCGATACAGGCGAGACCTTTGTCCGCAAGGACCAGTGCTCCCGCCTCGAGGGTGAAACCGTCGCCACCGAAATCGTCCTTGACCGCTGCCGCGGTGAGTCCTGCGGCGGATGCGGATTTACCCGAGGCGAAGATACCTCTGGGCGCGAGGTTGCTCATGTAACGGAGGATCTGGGATTTTGCGACACCGGGGTCTCCGACGAGAAGGATATGGGTGTCTCCCCTGATGGTCGATCCGTCGTCCAAAACTTTATGACATCCCCCGAAGAGCTGCAGTGCGATGGCTTTTTTGACCTCATCCATACCGTAAATGGTAGGTGCGATGGAGGCGACGATGTGTTCAAAGAGCTTCGGATCGCGTGAAGTCGCGAGGATCTTCTTCTCATCCTCTTCCGTGATATTGATCTCATCGTATTCGTGTTCCTCGAATTCGATGGAAATGACGTCGACGTAGATGTCGAAAATAGTTGTCTTGTCGCGTTCCTGTTTCTCGACAGGGCGGATGATCCCGTTCAGAGTGATCCTGTTTCCGGCCGTCAAAATTCCTGCGACATCATCTTCGACGAAACCGGAGATCTTCTCGGGCTGCGCCCCTCCGCGGAGTCCTTCGGGATTCTCCTGAATTTCGATCTTCTGTGTATCGATGAACCTGCATTCCTTGTTGACCAGGAGGAAACGGTTCGGCTGCTTGTTGCAGACACCGTTGGTGTTCGGACACATGAGGGGTTCACGGAGATACATTCCGGACTGGGGTTCCCAGATCTCCGCACCGCAGCGGGCGCAGGTGAACTTGGCGTAGGTCATACGGGGTTTGACGGCAGAGACCTTCTTTGCAAGACCTTCGATGGCGACGAGCTTTCCGAGATGGTTCTCCCTCAGCTTACGCACGCCGACCTTTGCGTCGCGGGGAAGTGCACGCAGCCTCAGTCTGATGGGATTCTTCGGATCCCAGTCTGCAGGCATCAGGCTGAGGATCACCTTTTCACCGACAGGGATACAGACGTCGGGGGAATCGAGAACGAACATGGCGAAATCGGTACTGTAGGTATCGATGTCCACATAATTCACGAACAGACTCCTCTTTTCAGGATATGTATCGGAGATCTCTCTGATAGCCCGCCTGTATTCGTCCTTGGCGAAGATCTCGCCCCACGCATCAAGGATGTCGTTTTCCCCGTAACTCTCCATATCCCATCACTCCTTTTTCTTCGAACGGCATTCCTCGTCGACCCACCAGATCCATCCTCCGTCCTCGAAAGAGATCTTTCCTTTGACCCATCCTTCCTTCTTCAGTTTGTTAAGGGTCTTGGCAAGGTCGTCGGGACACTTGTACCTGAAGGCACTTTCAAGACGGTTAGCGGCTTCCGCGGTGGTGACACGGTCGTCCCCGAAGGCCTCCCAAATCATAGGTAGAAGTTCATCCGACATAAGCAAAGAGAGAGCATAAGGTCGGTCCTAAAAAACTATTGCTCAGCGTTTTTAAGATAAACCCCGATAAAAACAGACACCTGATTTTACCAGACAGATCGAAAAACGACGTCTGGGTCTTTTGAATTTCAGACAGCAGGATTCATTCCTCTTCTTCAGAGGAGTCCTTTTTCCGCGGAGCGCATATAGATTCGATATACTCGTTCTGTATGCGTTCGATCTCCTCTCCGCTTTTGGCGGCACGGTATTTCTCGAGGAAATCGCCGTTGATCCGGACGAATTCGGGTGCCCAGTTGAAACGGGTGAAGAACGGTTCCGCCTGCTCGTCCTGACCGAGGACCAGTAAAGATGCCAACACTGCCTCCGCGCTGTTGAGCCTCCACGGTTTGCCCCAGTTGATGGGATTGGCAGCCACGAAATACGGCAGTTTACGGGCCTTTTCCCCACGGATGTGCGGAATTTCATCAATGTGTGTCCAGGTAAGATCCAGAACAACAATGCCTCTACGGGCGTATTTCATATCTGCGGGACTGAGCGTCTCCTTGCCGAAAGGCGAAAGGACGATGCATCCCGGAGGGATCTTGTGCAGAGGGACCTCCTTCGCAAGACCGAACTTCTCCATCCTCTTGGCGGTACACTTCTTTGGGTCGCACTGGTCCTTATCGTAAACGAGAATGGGTATCATGCGGATACCAGGGACATCAGATGCTCGGGGTCGGCCATGTTCTCCTCGACCCAGGCACGGACCTTGTCGGCGAAGTCCGACATGCACTGTGCCAGCTCCGCATCGTCGGTGGCCTCGAGCCCCTGACGGGTCCCGATGTCGACGATGACCTGTCTGCCTTTCCAGGGAGACTCGCTGCCGATCTCATCGAAAAGAGACCTGTCGAGCCAGACGACGATATCGTAGACCGCATCCGCAGGAAGATGCTTGGTGTCCTGAAGGTCCTTCGACACCATGCTCCTGAGGTCCTCACCGCGACGGTACATCACGGAAAGCAGGTCGCAGTCGATGATGTCACGCTCGGCACCGGCACTGTATGCGTCATAAAGATCGGAGAACAAAGATCTCGCGTAATACTCGGCAAGCTGTGATGAGAAATCGTTCTTGCGTTCGATGAAGAGCACGCGGAGTTTCTTCGTTTCTTTCGTCTTCTTCAGGTGGGCCATATGTTCGAATAAACTTGTTTGTCATAAAGGTTACCCTGTCACAGAGGCGGTTTATCTCATACAATCCGTATTATCTTGAGTTGTGCAATTGCCTCGCGCGCGCGTGAGGTGGGCGGGGTCACCCCTGATCATGGGGGACCGACATCGTTTCTCCCCTCAGGCCCTTCGCAAAAAAATTCCGAGTTTTCAAAGGGGTTCAT
>CAVGRR010000035.1:0-15657 GCA_963631655.1 Eggerthellaceae bacterium | reverse complement strand
ATGAACCCCTTTGAAAACTCGGAATTTTTTTGCGAAGGGCCTGAGGGGAGAAACGATGTCGGTCCCCCATGATCAGGGGTGACCCCGCCCACCTCACGCGCGCGCGAGGCAATTGCACAACTCAAGGTAATAGTAGCTGACATTGTCTTCGGGGAAGGGATCGCTCGCCTCGGTGTTCTCAGAGATACTGTCATCGGTCAGTGCGACTCCGGCCGCCATGTGTCCGTAGAACAGGAGCATCGCGCTCTTGTAGCCCATGGCACTTGCGATGGCGCAGAAGAGGATCGAGGTGTCTTCGCAGTCTCCGTTCTGTTCGTAGAGAGTCTCCAGCGGGAACTTCCAATATTCATCCACGCCTTTGGTATCTGTATCAGACCTGTACTCGATGTACTGGGTGAACGCGAGTACGAAGTTCATACGCTTGTAGTCAGACCATGTGTCGGGATCTTTGGTGAATTCGGTGAAACTGTCGGCAAGTTGCTTCACATATTTGTCCGAGGAAGTGACATATGCCCTGTCCTGATCTTCAGTACCGCTTTTTCTCGTACAATCGGTGTTCACATAGGCCATGTAATCGGAGTAGACTATGTTCAGTTCGTATGAGTACGTCTCTTCAGTCCCATCTCCGTCGCTGTCGAAATTCCAATAGAAGGTCTTAGTGGCCGTTCCATCTACATAAACGGTGTAATATCCGTAGTAATCCGCATCGTTGTACCTGCAGGAGTAGATGACCGTGTACTCGCCGACATCTGTGAATTTGTATGATGAATCAGTGGTCTTTACGGGCGTATCGCTTTCGCCATAGATGTTCCAGGTTACGGAAGTTGCACCATCTACTGACTGTAAGGCGAAAGAGGTATCTTTCATCGTCTTGTAATCTACTGAATTCTTGTTGGCGGCATAGATGACGGTATCTGAAAGGATCTTTGTTATGGTGTAAGTGGTGTCTGTGGACAGCAGAGTGCCGTTTGAGTCATACCATCCTGCGAATTCCTGGCCCTCGGAAACGGTGGCCTTGAGGGTCACATCGGATATGGCATCATAGGTTCCGTTGCCTTCGGTCGTGATACCCACATCGTTGTAGGCCGTCACGGAATACTCCTGTTCGGCCTCGACCTCGTATGTCTTTGTAAGAGTGTATGTCGCAGTGTAGGAATAGAACATCGATCCGTATTGAACGTCGATCTTGATCGGGATCCACCCGTCATAGATGTACTGGGTCTCTACGGAACCGGTCGAGACCAGAGTGTATTTCTCACATGTCAACGTGGTTCCGTAGTACTCGCTTTCGATCTCCACGAAGCCGCCGTAGGTGGTGGTGTAGCCGGAGTCGTCGTTCTCCGAAGACCATTTCGAGGTCGTGGTGGATTCGCCGTCGGCGGTGTGGATCCGATTGTAATAGAAACCGAGTTCCTTGTCGTAGTACAGGTATTCAAAGGAAAGGGTGCCGGAAGTGGTCACTGTACGGGACATCGGACCGCTCATGGCATATTTTCCCGTGTAGGAAAGTGTGAAGGCCTTTCCGTCATAGATTTCGACCCACCATGCATAGAGTGTGATGTCCCCTTCGACGGAGGTATCGATCTTCGCGATGTAGTCGTTATGTTCCGCAGATGAACACCAGCCGTTGAAAAGGTATCCCTCGCGGGTCGGAACGTAAAGTGTGCCATCATCCCCCAAACTGAAACTGGTCGGATTCTTGTCGGAGTTGGTTCCCCCGTCGAGTTTGTAAGTCACCGAATAGGTTTTGATCTCCCACTTCGCATAGAGCGAGATATCGCCTTCGACCGCGGTGTCGATATTTGTGACAGGGACGGAGTATTCTGCGTCAGAATACCATCCTTTGAATGTGTACCAAGCACGGGTGGGATCGTAAAGTGTGCCGTCATCCCCTAAACTGAAACTGTTCGGATTCTTGTCGGAGTTGTTGCCTCCGTTAAGAACATAGGTCACTGAATAGACCTTGAGTTCCCACTTCGCAAAGAGTGTGACATCCCCTTCGACTGTGGTGTCGATCTTTGTTATGGGAGTAGTGAATTCCGCATCAGAGTACCATCCTTTGAACGTGTATCCAATATGTGTTGGTTCGTAAAGTGTGCCGTCATCCCCTAAACTGAAACTGATCGGGTTCTTGTCGGAGTTGGTACCTCCGTCGAGTTCGTAAGTTATAGAATAGACTGTGGGTTCCCATAGAGCATACAAGGTGACATCCCTACAGGCCGTGGTTTCGATTTTTGTTACGAGTGTGGTGTAATCTGCGTCAAAATACCATCCTTTGAATGTATGCCATTCACGGGTCGGATCGTAGAGGGTGCCGTTATCCTCGATGCTGAAATTGGTCAGGTTCTTGTCGGAGTTTGTTCCTCCATTTAGCACGTAGGTCACCGAATAAACAGTGAGTTCCCATTCAGCGTAGAGTGTGACATCCCCTTCGACTGTGGTGTCGATCTTTGTTACGGGCGTGGTGTGTTCCGCATCAGAATACCATCCTTTGAATGTGTATCCGTTGCGTGTCGGACTGTAAAGTGTTCCGTCATCCCCGATGCTGAAAATGGTCGGATTGTTTTCGGAGTTGGTTCCCCCATCTAGTTCGTAGGTCACCGAATAGGTAACTTCGGGTCCACTGTCGGAGTTGCCCTCAAAGTTTAGCAGAACTGTCGCGCCGCCCACACATCCGCAGGCGACGACCATAGTTAGAATTATAGCAATCTGATGGGAGGTCATTATGGACCATTGTACATTAAAGATGTATTAAAAATTGTATTTTTCACAGATTCCTGTTATCAAAATGTTGCAAAATCCATCACTCTATAACTGTTAATTTCTTGTTTTTAATTCAAAATGGGATGTATAGTCGTCACTGAAGTATCCGGATCTACAACAGCCTGTTGTTTGTATGCAATAAGAAATTCATTCGAAGTATTCTGTTGCAATCGGATCATAGGGAATTGTAAAGACCCAGACAGGAATAACGGACGTCTGGGTCTTTTGGAAAAGTGTTTCCGACGGTCTCGCGACCGTCGGTGTTTGCTCCCAGGATGAGGAATTGGTTCACGAGGATACAGGGTCGACGGAGATAATGTCACCCATGTTTCCGTAACGGTAGTAGGTTCCGTTGTACTCGTATCCGCTGGGTGCGGTTCCGAGGACATAGGAGGTCGAGGTGGTTTCGCAGTAGTAGTAGCTGACTCCTCCCTCGGGGAATGCACCGCTCGCCTTGGTGTTCTCGGAGATGCTGCCGTCGGCCAGTTCGACCCCTGCCGCCATATGTCCGTAGAACAGGAGCATCGCGCTCTTGTAGCCCATGGCACTTGCGATGGCGCAGAAGAGGATCGAAGTATCCTCACAGTCTCCGTTCTGCTCATACAGGGTCTCCAGCGGGAACTTCCAGTATTCCTCCACGCCCTCGGACTCGGTATCGGACTTGTACTCGATGTACTGGGTGAATGCGAGCACGAAGTTCATGGTCTTGTAGTCGCTCCAGCCATCGGTCTGTGCGGTGAACCAGTCCGCCAGGATCTTCACGTACTGGTCGGTGGAGGTGACGTAGGCCCTGTCCTCATCCTCGGTACCGCTCTGCCTGGTGCAGTCGGTGTCCACGTATTCCACGTAATCAGAGTAGAGTATGTTCAGGGTGTAGGTGTAGGATTCCGCAGTTCCGTCTTCGTCGCCGTCGAACTTCCAGCTGAATGTCTTGGCGACGGTTCCGTCCGAAAGCACGGAGTAGCATCCGAAGTATGCCTCATTGTTGTACATGCAGGAGTAAGTGACCGTGTATTCGCCGTAGTCTGTGAAGGTGTATGTTGTATCCGCAGTGGTAGCGATCTCGTCTCCGTCGCTGTCATATATGGTCCAGGTGACATCGGTAGCTCCGTCGATCGCTTTCAGGGTGAATGAATCGCCCTTTTCTGTCGTGTAATCATCGGATTCCGTGTTGTAAGCATAGACGACCGTGTCCGAAAGGATCTTCGAGATCGTGTATGTAGATTCTTTGGAGAGCAGATTTCCGTTGCCGTCATACCATCCCGCGAACTCCTTTCCGGAAGCGGCGGTGGCGGTCAGGGTCACATCGGAGACCGCATCATAGGTTCCGTTTCCGGTGGTGCTGATGCCCACATCATTGTAGATCGTGACGGAATATTCCTGCTCGGTCTCCACTTCGTAGGTCTTTGTAAGGGTGTATGTCGCAGTGTAGGAATAGAACATCGACCTGTACTGGACATCTATCTTGATCGGGATCCACCCGTTGTAGATGTACTGGGTCTCTACGGAATTGGTCGATACAAGAACGTATTTCTCACACATCACAGTGGTTCCGTAGTATTCGCTTTCAAGTTCCACCATACCTGCGTATGTGGTGGTGTAATCGGAGTCATCGTTCTCCGAAGACCATTTCGAGGTGGTCGTGGCGGATTTGCCGTCGGCGGCGTCGATACGGTTGTAGTAGAAGCCGAGTTCCTCGTCATAATACAGATATTCATAGGAAAGAGTTCCGGAGGTGGTCATCGTGCGGGGGAAAGGACCGCTCATGGTGTATTTTCCTGTATAGGATAGAGTGAATGCCTCTCCGTCATATACCTCGACCCACCATGCGTAAAGGGTGACATCTCCTTCGACGGAGGTGTCGATCTTCTCCACGATGTCGTTGTGTTCTGCTGAGGAACACCAGCCGTTGAAGAGGTATCCTTCACGGGTCGGACTGTACAGAGTACCGTCATCCCCGATGCTGAAACTGGTCGGATTCTTGTCGGAGTTGGTTCCTCCGTCGAGAACATAGGTCACTGAGTAGGTGACCTTGTTCGAATCTCCGTCGTTATCTAGTATAATGGCCGCACCAGCCACACACCCGCAGGCAGCGACAAGGGCCACGATTATAATTGCGATCTGATGAGATGTCATTATGGTCCATTGTACATTAAGGACGTATTAATACAATTGTATTTTTTCAACCATTGCAGGTTACTAAAAGTGTTGAAAAAACAGTAATTTACGTCTGTTAATCCTTTATTTTCGCCTATAATACGTGGATTACATCGTCCATGAAGTAGAATTTGGGTGCAGAAATTGTACTTCTGGGTCTTCAGTTTTTAGGTCCTGTCAAATATTGCAATTAACAATCTCTATAGGGAGTCATAATTCGTGTTACGATTATACTAGTTTTTTAATACTAAGGGACAATTACTGAAATTAGTATAATATGACAGAGTGCAGAGCATTCAATTTCAAAGCAATCGCAATTCTGACGGTTTCGGTAATGGTCCTCGCATCATTTGCAGTAGTTTTTGCTGACAGTTCCGATGCGGACTCATCGATCACCGTCACCGACGGAAAAGGAAACGAGTTCACTTTCGATTCCGTTCCCGACCACATCGCCACCATTGGCGTAGGAATAACCGTGACCGCTGTACAGCTTGGGGTTCTCGACAAGATCGTCGTAGCTGATAACTATTCCAACAAGAACACTTCCGATATTCTGAAGGATTTCAGACAGAAGGTCACCGACGGCAAGATCGCAGCCCACGGAAACATCTATTCTTCCGGACTCTCCGATCTGAAGAACGATCTGGTGAACGCAGCCGATACCGAAAAAGGCGGTGTCTTTGACAAAGAAAAAGACGTGATCTTCATCACCGGCTCCGACACCTACCTTAAAAACATCGTGCCTGTGCTCACTGATCTTGGTTTCAAGAAGATCCTTCAGTGGAACTCGATCACCGAATATTCCGACATCATCAGTTTTGTCAAGACTATCTCTCTCGTCACGCTCGGCTCCGAACACAAGATCGTCAAGCAGATGAGCGACCTGGCCGGATACATCACCGACAAACTCGGTGTCAGGGAGAAGGCCGAGGCATTCTATGTCACCTACTCTGCAAGTGTGTTCAAGGTAGGAAACACCGGTTCTCTGGCGAACTCCATGATCACTGCCGCCGGAGGAAGTTCCGTCACCACCGACAGCACCAAGGCAGGTCCCACCTACGAGACCAATCTTACTCAGTTGATGGAGAAACACCCTAATGCGATAATCTTCGTCGACAACAGCATTTCAAGTAACCAATCCTACATGGAAAATCTGAAGACCCAGGTGGGTTCAAATGTCACCCTGGTCAAACTTGATTCCATGTGGAACAACTTCAGCACCGAAAGCATGAACGGGGTCTGGACGATGGCCTGTGCCCTCTACCCCGATCTGTTCAGCGGAGACGTCCCCTACGCTGACGGGGACAGTCAGGACAACACCGCCCTGTACATCGGAGCCGGTATCGTCGTAGTTGTGATAATCATCGCCGCGGGAGTTTTATTCCTGAGGAAGCACTGAGTATCCGATCAAACCTTTTACAAACCGTTTATTTTTAATGGTGACAGGAATGCAGGTCGTATGAACAGGAGGAGCATGATCATTTCTGCGGTGATTGTCTTGATCGCAGTCGCTGCGCTGTGTGCCCTCCTTGATCTATCTATCATCTCCGGACGCGACACCTATTCTTTCCGCGAGGTCATCGAAGCGCTCATGGGCAAAGGGTCCTGGGGTTCCAACATCATTGTCAAAGACACCAACGCCCCCCGTGTCGTGGCAGGCCTCTTCATCGGTGCCGGACTTGCTGTTGCCGGTTCCGCGATGCAGGCCGTCTTCAGGAATCCGTTGGCATCTCCGTACCTTCTGGGTCTTTCATCTGGTGCATCTGTCGGAGCCGCCCTCAGCATGCTTTTCGTGATCCCTCTGATCCCTGCTGCGATCACAACCCCCGTCCTTGCGTTCATCACCTGTTTTGGCACGATGATCCTCGTCTACAGCATGTCGAAGACCGGAGGGACCGTGAAGACCGAATCCCTCATCCTTTCCGGAGTGGCGGTATCCTCTCTGCTTTCCGCGGTCGTTTCCTTCCTGACCTTCATCTCAGGAGACAAACTGGAAGGTATCGTTTTCTGGACCATGGGAAGCCTCGGCAGCATGAGCTGGGAGAAGATCTGTTTCATGGCGCCTGTCATCACGGTGTGCATCATCTTCCTGATAACCCAGTGCAAGAACCTCAATGCCATGATGCTCGGCGATCTTCACGCCATGGACCTCGGGGTGGATGTGAAAAGGACCCGTCTGTTTGTTCTTATTCTGACAACTCTGATAGTCGCCGCCGCTGTCTCCTTCGCAGGTGTCATCGGATTCATCGGACTGGTCATCCCCCATATTCTTCGTATTCTCTTAGGTCCGGACAACCGTACGATCATGCCGCTGAGCATCATCGCCGGTGCCGCATTCATACTAATCTGTGACTACCTGGCACATATCGTTGCACCTCAGTACGGGACCCTTCCGATAGGTGTCATCACCGCCCTTGTCGGTGCCCCCATATTCATCTATCTCCTGCTGAGGAGAAAGAGGGAGGTCGGGTGGAATTGAATCCTCTCGAGGTCCATGGACTCACCTATTCCTACAACAAACATCTCGTCCTCGACGGTGTGGAACTTGAGGTCCGCAAAGGAGAGATCATCGGCATCCTGGGACCCAACGGTTGCGGGAAGACCACTTTGCTCCGCAACCTGAACAAGAACCTCTCTCCCGAGGGAGGATGTGTCCTGATGGACGGGCTCGACATCGCCGACCTGCCCAAGAAGGACATCGCCAAGACCATGGCCGTCGTACCGCAGACCAACGAGATCCGGTTCTCCTTCACCGTGAGGGAGATTGTCTCCATGGGAAGGATGCCTTTCCAGGGACTGATGGACCCGGAGTCCCACAGCGATGCCGAGATCATCGATTCGGCCATCGAAAAAGTTGGTCTGGCACATATGAAGGACCGGTACATCAGCACCATGAGCGGAGGGGAAAGACAGAGGGTCATGATCGCAAGGGCATTGGCCCAGACGCCCGAGATCCTGCTGATGGACGAGCCTACTTTGCATCTCGATATCAGCACCCAGTTCGAAGCCCTCGACCTTGTTTCCAAATTGTCCAAAGAGAACGGGATGACAGTGGTCATCGTCTCCCACGATCTCCCGATGGTGGCGAAATACTGCGACCGCGTCGCGATGATCAAGGACCACAAGGTGATGTGCTGCGGAACCCTCGAAGAGGTCCTCACTCCCGACAACATGCGTCAGGTTTTCAACGTGGATGCCGAACTCGGGTCCGATTCCAAGACCGGCGAGAAGACTGTTTTCCTGCACGGCGTCGCCAGATCTGATTGACGTATTTTCGACCGTCTGGGTCTTTAGAAGAAAGGGGGTTTTTGCGCCCCCTGTAAGAAGTTTCACTCTTTGATGTCGAGATCGTTCTCTGCTTCCTCTTCGGCAGTAGGAGCAACGGGGACGGGATTACTTCCCTTCAGGAATTTGGGTCCCATCCAGTTCCATCTGCCCATGAGGTGCATGGCAGCGGGGACGATGTACGTCCTGACGATCAGCGCATCCACGAGGATGGCGAAGCACAGTGCGAATCCCATCTGCTGGAGCATCACGGTGCTGGAGAGCATCAGGGTACCGAAGGTGCATCCCATGATGATTCCGCAGATGGTGATGACGGAACCGGAATGCAGAACGGCCTGGTGGATGGCCTCGTCGTTGTCCATTCCCTTGGAGAAGGTGTACTCCCTGATCCTGGTGGTGAGCAGGATATCATAATCCATACCAAGACCCAGACATATCACAAGCAATATGATCGGCAGGATCCACAGCACCCCGTCGTGGAGGACGTTTCCGAACAGCAGGTGGGTGATGGCAACGGTCCAGATAACGGACATGAAGATGGTCACGACCGCTCTGATAGGTGTGAAGTAGGACTTCATCACGAAGAAGAGCAGAAGGATGATCAGGATGATGGCGGTGATCTCGATCTTGAGGAACTCCTCGTTGACGACATCCTTGATCTCGACCATTACCGCAGCGGTTCCGGAGATCCATGCGGTGGAAAGGACGTCCGACTTGTCGACGTCGTTGTGGACGATGGACTTGAAGCTGCTGACTGTCTTGATGGAATTGTCGGACATGGCCTGTTCATGGGTGGCCATGGTCAGGTTCACGTAGTTGATCGAGGCAGAGGTGCCTTCGGCATTGTATGTGGTTCCTACAGTGGCGGTCTCGACGAAGATCATCCAGTCCATGATACCTGTGGCGAGTGCTCCGCTGAACGGAATCAGGTTGGGGTCGGATATCAGGCCGGCCGCTGCGAGACCTGCACGGACCTCAGTGGTGAACACTTCGGTATTGATCTTTGAGATCATCGCAGTGGCTGTGGCCGGGAGCATGCCTGACTCTTCGATAGTGTACAGGGCAACAGCGATATCCGTATCTGCAGACAACGGCAACTGGGATGCGATAGTGCTCCAGGTGACGCTCAGTGCGGTACCGGTCGGTGACAGACTGTCGAACGAACTGAAGTATGCGCTGTCGACGTTATCAAGGGCCTTCACTTCATTCTGCATAGCAGTTAGGTCGCTCTGCACTTTGACGAGGTACGGAGTACCGTCGTTCATTGTGTCTGTGGACCAGGTCAGTGTCGCAAGTCCGCCGTCAGTATGGTTGCCCATGATGTAGGTGACGGTACCGAGCGACTGCGTGGTCTGAATGACGGCATAGTTGGGCATGATCGAACCGCCGCCTGCGTATTCGGTCATGACGTTCATTCCTTCCTGGGAATCACCGTTCATCATCGAACCTATCATGTCGTAGCTGTCCTCGGAGGTGGCGTAAACGTATACCATCGGGACGGTGAAAAGAACCGTGGCGACGATGATAGCCTTTGCGTGTTTGATTGAGAAGTGGGTGGATATCTCGAAGTACTTGTGAGCGACGTCGCCCATTTTCTTGACGTATCCGGTCTTGAGTTTGGGTCCGTCCGCTCCGGAAGGCCAGAACAGTCTGTCTCCCAGAAGTACGAGCAGAGATGACATCAGGGTGAGTGCGGCGAGCAGTGCGAAGATGATTCCGATGGCAAGACCCAGACCCATCGTGCTGACAAGTCTGAAGTTGCAGACCATCATGGAACCGAAACCGATCATGACCGCGAGGCCTGAGGTGAAGACGGATTCTCCGGCCCAGGTGATGGCATCCTTACATGCGGATTCATGGTCTTGACCGCGGCGTCTTTCTTCTCTATATCTCGCCAATATGAAGATACAGTAATCACACCCTGCACCCAGCATCGATACTATGAGTAACATCTCCACGATGTAGTAGATGTCGAGCACTTGTCCGATGAAGAACAGTGCGCAGAGAACAAGTGCGAATGCCACACCGATGGTGATCGGAGGTGCCGCACTGGAGACGAAGGACCTGAAGAACAGTCCGACGAGGACCAGGATCAGAAGGATCGAGATCGGGTCGATACGGGCCATATCCTTGGACATCGCATCGCTCGCATCGTAGGAGATCGCAGGGGTTCCGGTGACGTAGGTCTTGTATGTGGTGGTGCTGCCGTCGAAGGTGGCGGAGACCGCGCTGTGGACCTGGTTCCTGAGGTTTCCGGTGTCATCCGCGATATCGCTGGAGGAATAACCGGTCTTGTAGGTCACAGCGTAATAACGCATGTGGCTGTTTCCGTCTTCAGCGGCCACATCCCCTGCCAGAATGACTGAGGACACCTTGTCGTTCGTCGAAGTTATCGAACCGATCTTTGTGTCGAGGGTCTCGAGGACGGTCGAATCTGCCTGGTTGTATACTATCAGGATCAGCTGCATGCTTTCGCTGTCAGTCTGCGATTCGAAGTGGTCAGCTATTATCTCCAGTCCGGCAATGGATTCCGTGTCGGAACTTCCCATACTGGAAGTGCTGTAGCTGAGTTTTTCGCTTGCGTGGATCGCAGGATAAACGGAAAGCAGCAATACCACGATCCAGACTATGATGATGAGTCTGGCGTGTTTCATTACGAATTTTGCTAAGTTTTCGAATATCATTGTTCATCCCCTGCGGATTGCCGCGGAAGAGATCCGTTATACAGGATATGATTTAGGATAACCTAATATTCGTATATAGCACTTCTGGGTCATTGAAGATTTTTCCTAATTAAGACTCTTTTCAGTGCGATCGACGAGGTTCAGAGTTACCCTGAATTCTGCTCTTAACACTCATACGGATTACTGCAATAAAAGTTTGTTGAGCATGTTCAAACCCGATTAATGTTACACTTTTCCATTACGTCAGCTGAAATAGGATGAATCTTGATTTCAGTGGTGTTTTGAATGAGGAAGTGATGAGAATAAGGCATTAACGGCACTTCATTTCTCAGCACAGATGAAGAACTGGAAAGGAAGATAGACTGTTTTACCATCCTTCACCAGTTTTAGAGTATCTCCTTCGTTAGAAACGAAGACTGATTTCACACCCATTTCCAGCAGGCGGTCGGTGTCCCACTGGGGCCTTCTCTGTGAACTGAGCGGAAGCTCTTCTGCTATCTTCTCCATCACAGATACGTCGACATCCTTGACGTTGCTGCTCTTCTGATATTCGGGATCGAATGCGGAGTAGTCCTTGTCGAAAAGGTAAAGATAGTGATTTCCGTCGAAAAGCATCAGTTTTCCGCCTTTTTTCAGCACTCCGAGCCATTCGCGGTAGGCGTCTTCAGGACTGTCGAGGTTCCACACAAGGTTGCGGGAGACGACGATATCGAACGTCTCATCTTCGAATTCAAGGTGCTGCGCATCCATCCTCTGGAACTTTGCAGTGACACCGTATTTCAGGCAATTCGCCATTGCCTTCTCCAGCATTCCCGGAGAATAATCTACGGCCGTCACATCATGGCCTTCGCGTCCGAGGACGATAGGGAAGAATCCGGGCCCGCAGCCTACATCAAGGACTTTCAGTTTCTTTCCGGGTTCCATGAATGGAAGCATCCTGTTGAGCCACTGGGTATATCTTCCGCTTCCGAGTTCATCCTCGACGGTGTCGGAGTATCCTTTCGATCTGAGGTTCCAATAATCGCTGCTTTCGTTCAGATGGTCGGTCATGTTATCAATATACCCTGAAGAAGTGTTCGATCCCTGCGGTCGCCGAGCCGGTGCCGTCGCTCAGGAAGGTGTTCACGAATTCGTTGAAGAGTGTTTGGTAGTTAGGTCCGGTGCCGTAGAGGACGTTCTGATAGAACGCGATCTCGACCACGTACATACCTGTGGAACCGGCCTCCCTTGCAATACCTAGATAGTTCACTGTTGCGGGGGCGTCATTGAATTTGTATTTGTCATCGGCCAGTTTGCTGAGTTCCACGGACTGCCTGTACCCGTCCTGTGCGTTGAACACATACCAGATCTGTCCGTTCACTGCACATTCCCTCATAACCTCACGGGTCGTTTCTTCGTTGAGTGATGCGTAGTTGGCGGTGAGGTACTTCGAGATCATTCCTGCGGCAGATCCGCCTGCGATTTCGATATGAAGATTGTTGGTCTGTCCTTTTCCGCAGGTCTGGTAGGTTCCCGCTTCGGAGATGGTCTGATCGGAACTGAGGTGTGCCTCTATGACGGCCTGTGTGTCGGATATCGAAGCGGTCGCGTCCTCGATATCTTTCAGGACAGAGTCATGCCAGTCCAGATAGCTGTAAACCCTGCTCATATCCCCCTGTAGGAGATATCCGAACATGGTCGTGGTACGGTCGATGTAGTCGTTCCTGACGTTGGTCTGATCGGCTGTGGTCAGCACCATGGTGTCGATACCGAACGGGTTCAGTCTCTCCCTGGTGACGGGATCTATTGTGGAATTGAAGTATCCTGGCACATATACATCGACGTTCAATGCAATGAGTTTCTCATAAGCTGATTCGCCCACTTCGACAGTTCCGTAGAGTTCTGCACTGCTGAAGTATGCGGAAAGACTGTTCCATCCGGTAGTGCGAATCGTGCTGTCAACGGCAACGACCTTGGAACTCACTCCGGTTATGAGCGCCATGTAAGCACCGGTGCAGTAACCGATGGCCACGGTTTTCACAGGCCACGTAACCTTCTGGTTCTGCCTGTAATCGTCTATGTAATAGACGTTGATGACGTCGGTGCCGTTCTCCTGTGCGGCGATGATGCGTTTCAGATAGCTAACATCATCGGAGTTCACCTTTCCATCTAGGTTTGCATCGCAAAGCGGGGTGGGTTTCTCCGTCCCGCCGAGGACACCCTGAAGATATGTGATATCGCTGCTGTCCAAACGGTCGTCCTCATTGGCGTTTCCGTAGACCCAGAGACGGGAACTTTCAGAGGGTATCTCCGAACCGGAAACCGTATGTCCCAGCAGTGAGGAATCCGATGAATCCGACAGGTTAATCGCGATAAGGATCGAACCGAGAAGTATCGTCACTATGATGAATATGGTAGCGAAACGCCTGTCATTTCTTTTCAGTGCGGCGATGCCGTCCGCGGAACGGTACGGGTTCTTTCTTACCGAAATCGGTTTGCTGATCTTCGGCGGGACCATGGCGATATGGATGTTCCCGTTCACGTTGTGGATCTGCGCATCAACATGGTAGGCCTCGCGGATGTTCTCGATCGTGAGCACGCAGTTGGGCGATCCGTCGGCCAGAACGCGTCCCTGGGACATCAGGCAGATCCTGTCCGCATATGCCGCTGTGACATTGAGGTCGTGACACACCGCGATGACAGTGATGTTCTTCGCGCGTGCGAGATTGTGAAGGAACGACATGACCTCCATCTGGTATTTCACATCGAGATTGGAGGTGGGTTCGTCGAGGATGAGGATCTCAGGTTCCTGCACGATTCCGCGGGCGATCATCACCCTCTGCCTCTGACCGGCGGAAAGTTCCCTTATGTCCCTGTCCGCGAACTCCTCGAGGTTCATCAGCGAGATCGCTTCCTCGACCGCATCGATGTCCTCATTGTTGGGATTCCATCCCGATATGGGGAAACGGCCCATCATAACCGCTTCCGAAACGGTGATGGCGAATGTGGAGAATGAACTGTTCGGAATGAACGCTATCTTCCTTGCGATCTCCGCCTGGGTCATTGAGGATATCTCGGTCCCGTCGAGGGTGATGCTTCCCGAACGGTACTTCAGAAGACCGTCGATGCATTTGGCGAGTGTGGTTTTACCGACACCGTTCGGACCCAAAAGGCAGGTGAGTCCGGGCTCGTCGATGGTAAGGGATATCTTATCGAGGACGGTCTTGCTTCTGTAACTGAAGGAGACGTCCCTGATCTTCAGTTCGGTCATGACCACGCCTCCTTACGGCTTTTTATCAGGAGATAAATGAACAGCGGGCCTCCGAGACAGGCGGTGATGACCCCTACAGGCAGGGAGATGTGGCTGTTGAGGTAGATTGCGGCCAGTCTGCATACTATATCTGAAATAAGCAGAAGGGTGGCACCGGCTATTCCCGAAGCCGGAACAAGATATCTGTTGTCCGCGCCCAATACGGTCCTTACAATGTGGGGTGCCACAAGACCTACGAAACCGATCACTCCGGTGAAACTGACCACTGTGGCGGCCACCAGGGAGATCACAAGAAGCAGGATGAGTCTTCTCCTTTCCACATTGATCCCGAGACTTCTGGCACTTTCATCTCCCATCCCCAGGATGTTCAGCTGGTTCGACATGTACATGATGTACATCGAACCGAGGACGGTGACGAACAGAATTGTCGCCAGATCCTCCATACCGACGGTGTCGAGGGTACCTATGGTCCAGTGATAGACGGCGGACATGTCGTCCGGATCGGCGATGATCATGAACAGCTGGGTCAGTGCGCTGAAGATGTAAGTGAGGGCGATACCGCAGAGGACCATCATGGTCGGGGTGGGTTTCCTCACTCTTGTAATAGCGGTGATGATGGCAGCGGGGATCAGCGCGAAGATGAATGCATTGATGACTATGCCTCCGCCGGCGACGAGTTCGAATCCCGCAATAATAGCCAAGGCCGCACCGAGTCCTGCACCCGATGATATTCCCATCGTATATGGGTCGGCGAGGGGATTCTTCAGCATGCTCTGCATGGCTGCTCCGCACACGGCCAATGCGAATCCGCAGATCACCGCACCGAGGATGCGGGGAAGTCTGAGGTCCCTCACGATGTGCACCGTTGTGGGATCGACATTTCCTATCCCCAAAAGCGCACAGAACGCATCTCCGATGCTCATGGAATAGGTACCGAGCGTGACGGAATAAAGTGCCAGGATGAAACATACCGCAGTCCCTATTGCGATGAATAGGATCTTTTTTGCCCTTGAACGGGCGAAATGTTCGCGGTAGCTTTCCTGAACGTTCTCGCTCATGTTACTGTTGCGGAGATGGCATTATTCTATTTAACTTAGTGTTACGAATTTGAAAAAACGACATACGCGATACATATCAGATTTATATAACAACATAAACGAGATCTCTGGAAAAGGCCCGAGTTCTTGGTGAAAAATTGGAATTTCAACCTTGAATCCCTAATCAAGGCCAGATTAAGTGCTCTGTAGGGGATGTGCTGATCGCTTATTCGAAGGCCTATTCATTCAAAAGGAGTTCTGGGTCATCGATTATGAGGTTCCTGCCAAAACCGAGAAACTAAATCAGAACTCAGGCGGCATATAACCCCGTGACTTCGACACGTCTGCTTAAAACAAGATGAAACTCGATAGCCCCAGCTGTCGATTACTGGTCGGGTTCAATCCGAGATGTATCCCAGAAGATATTGAGGGTTGATCTGTAACGTATCTGTGAAATCAAAGTATATGTCAGTGACCTGAG
>CAVGRR010000034.1:0-17214 GCA_963631655.1 Eggerthellaceae bacterium | reverse complement strand
GACCGAGACCGAACTGAACAAAGGGGCGGTTTCGGTGGGTTATGCCGCCATCGAACTCGCTGAGGAGAGGATCGGTTCCCTGAAGGATATGAACATCGCCATCATCGGTGCCGGTGACATGGCGGGTGTGATTGCCAAGAACCTCGCAGGCAAAGGTCCCAGGACCGTCATCGTCTCCAACCGTACCTTCGAGAGGGCGAAAGAACTCGCCAAGGAATTGGAAGGTACCGCCATCGGATTCGACCGTCTCGAGGAGATCATCAGCAAGAGCGATCTTGTCCTTGTTGCGACTTCAGCGAAACACAACATCCTCGGGAACGAGATTGTCTCCCGCGCGATGAGCACGAGGCCGGACAGACCTCTTCTCATCATCGATGTCTCAGTGCCCACAAACGTGAATCCGGATGTGGAGAAGACACCCGGTGTATCTCTGAGGACCATGGCCTCATTGGATGCCATCGCGGCGGAGAACGTGGCCCGCAGGACCAAGGAGATCTCCAAGGCGGAGAAGATCATCCGCGAGGAACTTGTCCGGATGGAGAAAGAACAGAAGACCAACGCCGCCGACGCGATCATCCGCAAGATGGCATTGGATTTCGAGGAAATCCGTACCGCAGAGGTCGTCAAGGCCATGAAGTACTGCGACCATACCCTCTCCGATGAACTGATAGACAACCTCACCCATGCCATCACCAGCAAGATCAGCTCAGAGATAATCAAAAATCTCAGAAAGGCCGCCCTGGACGAGGACACCGACGTCCTGGAGGCCGCCAGATTCATTTTCGGTGTCAATGAAGAAAGAAGTGAAGCAGATGTTCCCACAGAACAGATCCAGAAGGCTCAGACTGAACAGTAATATCAGAGACCTTGTCCGCGAGACCGAGCTGTCTCCGGCAGACCTCATCCTCCCAATATTCTTCGATGAGAACCTCAAGAGCAGGAAGATGACGGACTCCATGCCCGGCGTCCCCACCTATCCTCTCTCGGATTATGACAAAATAGCTTCGGAGATCGAATCCGACGGCGTCAGATCGGTCATCGTGTTCGGGGTTCCCGGAACAAAGGACTGCTGCGGATCGCAGGCATACGCAGAGAACGGGGTCGTGCAGCAGGCCATCAGGGGACTCAAGGCGAATTCGAACCTATTGGTCATCGCCGACCTCTGCATGTGCGAATACACCGACCACGGACACTGCGGTGTCCTCGATGATGACGGATACGTCAACAACGACAGGACCCTGGAACTCTACGGCAAGATCGCAGTGTCCCAGGTGGCCGCGGGTGCGGACATGATCGCCCCGAGCGGAATGATGGATGGTCAGATAGCCGCCATCAGGGACGCCCTCGATGAGGCAGGTTTCATCAACGTCCCTATCATGGCCTACAGCGCGAAGTACAAGAGCGCATATTACGGACCTTTCAGGGACATCGCCTGCAGCGCACCCGGCAAAGGAGACCGTTCGCAGTACCAGATGGACCCCGCCAACCGCAGAGAAGCGATACGTGAGATCGAAGAGGATATCATGGAAGGGGCGGACATCATCATGGTCAAGCCCGCCGGACCCTACCTCGACATCGTGAGGGAGACAGCTGACAGATTCGACCTGCCCATCTGCGCATACCAGGTCTCCGGAGAATACGCCATGATCAAGGCGGCGGCCATCAACGGATGGATCGACGAGAAGAAAGTGATGATGGAGTCCCTCCTGGGCATCAAACGCGCCGGTGCAGATATGATCATCACCTACTACGCACGCGATGTGTGCAGACTCCTGAGGTCGTCCGAATGAACACGGACAATTCCCGCGACGAATGCGAGGAGTTCAGAAAGCTCACCCCCGGCGGAGTTTCCAGTCCCGTCAGGGCGTTCGATCCGTATCCCATCGTGATGGACAGCGGATCCGGCTGTATGATCACCGACATCGACGGCAACGAGTATGTGGACCTGTGCATGGCATACGGTCCCCTCATCGCAGGACACGCCCACCCCAGGGTCGCCAAGGCCGTCAGGGACCAGACCAAGTACGGAAGCGTGTTCGGAGCCCCGTCCATGCCCGAACTGAAACTGCTGGAGAAGATCACCTCCGCCGTTCCCTGCGCTGAGATGTGCAGGCTCGCCAACTCCGGTACCGAGGCCACCATGCATGCCATCCGTCTCGCCAGGGGATATACCGGAAAGAACGGGATCGTGAAACTCAACGGAGGATTCCACGGGGCGCACAACACCGTTCTGGTGGGTGCCGGTTCCGGATCCGTCAAATCCGTTCCCGGTTCATTGGGTATTCCAGACGACGATGTGAAGAACACCTATGTGGTCGAATTCAACGATGCTGGGTCTTTTGAATCTCTGTTGGATAAGAACGAGGATGTCGCCGCCATCATCATGGAACCCGTGATGGGCAACATGGGTGTCATCCCCCCGAAGAAAGGATATCTTCAGGATATGAGGAAGATCACCGAGGAACACAACGTCCTTCTGATCTTCGACGAGGTCATCACCGGATTCAGGCTCGGAGCACACAGCGCACAGGGCCGCTTCGGCGTCACCCCCGACCTGACCACCATGGGAAAGATCATCGGCGGAGGCTACCCTGCCGGCGCTTTCATGGGAAAAGAGAAGATCATGAGGAATGTGGCCCCCGAAGGACAGGTGTATGTGGCAGGTACCTTCTCCGGAAACCCCGTCACCGCCGTCGCCGGACTCAGCACCATCGAACTGATGGCTGAAAAAGGCAGATACGACGTCCTCGAAAAGACCGCCAACGACCTCGTGAAAGGTCTCAAGGATATTCTGGAGGACAGCGGCGTCCGCGGATGCATACAGAACATCGGATCGATGTTCTCCGTGTTCTTCGGAATTGACGAAGCAACATGCGGTGCAGAGGCGGGTCAGACCGACAGGGCCCGTTACATGGACATGTTCCATTACATGCTGAAACACGGCGTGTATCTTCCCCCCGGTGCACTGGAGGTGGATTTCCTCTCCATCGCACATGATGAAGATGCCTGCAGCAAGATCTCCCGTACCTTTGAAGGCTATCTGAAGAAGGTGAAGAAGGAATGATCGCGGGCACCAGGGAAAGCGCCCTTGCAATGACCCAGACACTGGAATTCAAGAAACGTTTCGAGAAGAGATACCCCGGGATCGCCTGCGAGATACAGGGTATCACCTCCACAGGCGATGTCGACCTGAAGACCCACCTCAAGGACATGGGCGGGTCCGGTGTCTTCGTCCGCGAACTCGATGAGGCCCTCATTTCAGGAAAAGTGGACGTGACAGTGAATTCCCTCAAGGACATCCCTGTTGTCACCGATCCCCGCATAACCGTGGCCGCCGTCCTTCCGAGGGCGGATGTCCGGGACGCATGCATCCCCGTGGCCTATGAAAACCTGATCTGCGGGACCATTTTGGGAACATCCTCGGTCAGAAGGGAGTGGATGGTGAAGACCACCCGCGCCAACATCAGACTCAAACCGCTCAGAGGGAACATGAACACCCGCCTCGCCAAACTCGAGGCCGGAGAGTACTCCGCCATCATCATGGCGAAGGCAGGATTGGACCGTCTGGGTATTTCAGAAAACGTTCATCCCATCTCAAAAGAAAAGTTCATTCCCGCCGCAGGTCAGGGTGCCATCGCGGTGGAATGCCGTTCCGACGACAAGGAGACCATAGAACTTCTCAAGGCATTGGACGACCCCAAGACAAGGATGGAAGTCGAGACCGAACGCGATGTGCTCAGATACATGAACGCCGGCTGTTCGTCCCCCATCGGGGTCAATGCCGAGATCAACGATGATGAGATGCGCATACTGGCGGTCTCCTTCGTGAACTCCCCGCCGGTCCGTCTGGACATCACGTTCCCTGTGGAGAACAGGAAGGAAAAGGCAAAAGAGGTCGCTGACAGACTGATGGGAAAGGAGTGAGAACATGGCAGGAAAAGTATATCTTATCGGAGCCGGACCCGGAGATCTGGGTCTTATCACAGTGAAGGGACTGAACGCACTCCGCGAGGCGGATGTCGTCCTCTACGACGCGCTCTCCAACCCCGACCTTCTCAAGGAATGCAGGAAGGATGCGGAGCTCATCGATGCAGGAAAAAGGGCGGCCGACCACCACCTCAAACAGTGGCAGACCAACGACCTTCTCGTCGATTATGCGAAGAAAGGCAAGACCGTCGCCAGACTCAAGGGAGGGGATCCGTTCCTCTTCGGAAGGGGTGCGGAAGAGGCCGAACAGCTCAGAAAGGCAGGCGTCGAGGTGCACGTCATCCCCGGTGTATCATCCTCCATTTCGGTCCCCGAACTCTGCGGAATACCTGTCACCCACCGCGACCATGCCTCTCTTGTGACATTCGTCACCGGACACGAGAAGAAAGGATCGGAGGGAGACGTCGACTGGAGTTCATTGGTGAAAGGCCACGGGACCCTCGTCATCCTCATGGGACTGGAGAATGCGGGACATATCTCCGAAGGACTCATCAAAGGCGGAATGTCCCCCGACACCCCTGCCGCGATCCTCTCCAAAGGTTCCACCCCGGACCAGAAAGTGTATGTGACGACCGTCTCTGAACTGGAGTCCACCATAAAGACCCAGAATGTCCAAACACCCGGGATCATGGTGGTCGGTTCCGTCGTCAATCTGAGAGAGATCCTCGGTGACCTTGCATGACCACAGTGGGATTCACCAGGCCTGCGGACCGTCTCGAATCGGGAATGGAACTGTGCAGAGCTCTGGGACTTTCCTGCATCTGTGCACCTTCTCTTGACCCGGTGCCGGGATCGGACGCCACATTCGAAAAGATCAAAAGCATCCTTTCCGGAAGATCCGCATATTTCACGGTGTTCGCAAGCGTGACCGCAGTGAAGATGTGCATTGATAAATTCGGGAAGCAGACCCTTTCAGACCTGCTCACCTACACCAACGTGGCCTGTACCGGACCGACCACCGCAGATTATCTTGAAAAAGAGGTCGGACGTGCATGCGACCTCATTCCTGAGACTTACTCGGGAGAGGGCGTGGCGGAGGAGCTCAGCGATGAGGTTGGGGACAAACTGGTCCTTCTCCTCCGTTCCGATTCCGGCGACGGGCATATCGTGTCCATTCTTGAAGAAGCAGGAGCGTATGTCGTCGATGCCGCAGTGTATTCCATGGCCCCTGCGGCCGTCGGAGAGGCGCACATCAGGCTCATGGACGGAGTCAAGAACGGCACCGTCGATGCTATGGTGTTCTCCAGTCCGATGACCTTCAAGACATTCTACGACCAGATGAAGGAACGCTTCGGAACGGCCGATGCGGACACCTATCTTTCCGAGCTTTTCACGGTCGCCATCGGTAAGCCCACGGCGGAGACAATGGAGATGCTGGGACATGCCCCTGACGCTGTCCCGGAGAGATCGACTTTCGAAGAGATGCTCCATACAGTGCAGGAATTCGTAAAAGACTGAAATGGGGCGGTTAAGCCCCGTTAAGATTTATCAGTTCGTCGGGTGGACCTTGTTGCCCATCTTGGGAACATGGTGCTTTCCGGTGATCTCCTCGATCTCGATCACGAACACTCCAGTGGGAGGTACGCGGGCGGGAGCGACGGGGTTCTCCTTCTTTGCAGGAACGAGCTTGTCGACCAGTGCGCGGAGCATCATCATCTTGGTCTCGTCGTCCTCCACGGCCTTGGCGTATCCGCGGATGATGACAGAGTCGTAAACGACAGTGGTGTCGCAGGCGTTGGCACCGCAGTCCTCGTATCCTTTCTCGTCGTAGACGGCAAGAGTGCATTTGCTGTCCTTCTCGATGAGGGAGACTTTGGTTCCCTTCTTCTTTCCGTGGAAGTAAACCTTGTCTCCGATGCGGATGTAGTTGATCGGTACGGCGTAAGGCCAGCCGTCCGCTCCGTTGACCGAGAGCACTCCGGTTCCGAGCCTGTCGAGAACATTGAAGCACTCCTCTTTCGTGAACGCATTGTTAGGGTCCATGAAACTGAATCGGGGTCTGTGATAAAATAAGTACCTCAGAACATGTGCAAACGTCTGTAGAATGAACAGAGTAATCGAGATCAGGACCTCTTCACAATAATGCAGAGGATGTCCTTGTCCATCACGACGTGGTCCATACCGACGGTCTGACCGGGGAACTTGGCACTGTCTCCCCAGATCATCGCATAACGGAACGCGTTCTTGAAGTCCCTGTGAATGAGTTCGCAGACATCTCCGACGGTGTTGCCCCTCTTGACGATGAGAGGAACATCGAGGTCCGCCTCCTGCCCCTGCGGTTTGAGGTACACGCGGATCATATCGATGGTGTCATAGATCTCCTGTTTCAGGTTGTCCATGTTGTAACCGGTGGCGGCGGAGACTCCGACGCTCTTGAACGCCTTGTGCATCTCCTGCACGGCCTCGAGCTGTCCGGGTTTGGCGAGGTCGACCTTGTTGATGGCCATGACCGCCTTGATGTACACCCTGTTGCCTGCAAGGACGTCGAGCATCTGCTCCACATCGATGTCCTCACGGACGACGACGGTACAGTTCAGATGTCCGTATGCGGCCACCATGTCCTTGATGGTGTCCACGGAGATCTTAGTTAATTTGAGGGTGGGCTTCACAAGAATTCCGCCCTGCTGGGACGTTGTGATGTTGACATCGGGGGCGTACTGGTTCAGCCTGATGGCGGAGTTGTAAAGCTCCTTCATGAGGACGCTCATATCGGGATTGAAGATGTCCACGACGAGAAGGATGACATCCGCGGACCTTGCGGCGGCGATGACCTCCCTTCCCCTACCCTTACCCCTGGAAGCGTCCTTGATGAGTCCGGGCATATCCAGGATCTGGATCTTTGCATGATTGTATTCCATGACACCGGGGACGACGTCGAGGGTGGTGAAGTGATAGGCTCCGACCTCGGATTTGGCTCCGGTGAGCTGGTTCAGAAGGGTCGATTTACCGACAGATGGGAAACCGACGAGGGCGACGGTTGCATTACCGGCCTTTTTGACATAGAATCCCTTCGTACCTCCTCCGGCACGGGTGGATTCGAGCCTCTTTTCCTTTTCAAGGGCCAGTTTCGCGATCTTCGCTTTCAGTTTTCCGATGTGCGCTTCGGTGGCCTTGTTCTTCTTGGTGTTGGATATCTCTTTCTCCAACTCCTCGATCTGCTCATCGATTGTCGCCATAGGAACACCTCTAGGGGCTACTGATACCCCCCTCTTATAAATAAGGTGGGAAAAGTCCAGGAATTTAAGGGGATAAGGTTAAGGCAGTATCATCCATACGCCTTACCGATTGACAATGCCTGAACTTCCGGAGATAGAGACCGTTAAAAGGATCATCGGGCCACAAGTGGTCGGAAAACGCATCGAGAGCGTTTCCTGTGACAAGAAGAAAATGATAGGCCATCCCGCCGCCGAAGAATATGAGAAAGAGATTATCGGCAGCAGGATCGTCGGATACGACCGCAGAGGAAAGGCACTTATCCTGAACCTCGACAACGGGACGTTGGTGTTCCGTTTCGGCATGACCGGGCAGATGCTGTCCGTACCGGCCGATTTCCCGGAAGAGAAGCACACCCACCTCGTCCTGCATTTCGATGATGATACCGAACTCAGGTACATCGACCAGCGCATGTTCGGAAAGACGTTCTTCATCAGGGAAGGAGAGGAGGATGAGTACTCAGGCATTCAGCGCATGGGTCCCGAACCCTTCGACAAATCGCTCACTGGCACATATCTGAGAAAGAAGCTCGGAAACAGGGAATCGAGCATCAAGGAGGTGCTCCTCGACCAGTCCGTCGTGGCCGGGATCGGGAACATCTGGGGTGATGAGATCCTCTTCAGATGCAGGCTATGTCCTGAGGCACCCTGCAATCAGATCTCCGACGGCAAGTGGAAGCTGATCGCTTCAACGATACCTGATGTTATGGAGTTCGGCATCGAGAAGAACGAGATCGCCCCCGAGGAATACCTTGAAGGTATGGGCAGGAAATACTACGACATCGACTATCTGCAGGCCTACGGACGCAAGGACCTACCCTGTTTCGTCTGCGGAACGAAGATCGTGAGATCCGAACTCGGAGGCAGGAGCAGCTACTGGTGCCCCAAGTGCCAGAAGATGCCCCGCAAGAGGGCCTGAACGTTCCCGCACGGGCGACACTTATCTATTAGAATCTGTTAGCGCCTCCTATGAGCGGTATCACAGATCATCCGGGTCTGAGTAAAAGACTCGGCCCCGTGACGACAGGACAGGCCATCGCCATAGTCCTAGCCGTATTTCTCTCAATATTGCTGTTATGCGTCGAAGGTGTCTCGACCATCCCCCTCATGTGGCTGGTCCTCGCGGTCATCCTCTACATGGTGCCCCACGTCTTCGGTGCCGATCTGAAGACCAAAGCCGTGTATCCGATCATCTTCGCGGTACTGGCGATAATCGTAGGTGCCGCCGTAGGCCCCGGATACATCGACGAGCACACCTCCCAGCACCTCACCGGGAACGACCTCGACGTAAATATCGCGGTGTCCGGCAACGAGATCACTGTCGACTACACCTACTCCGGTACCGAGGCCCGCACCGGGGACGCCGTCTTCGCATACTGCGAGGTCAACTACATCTCCTTCAAGAGCGAGATGCTGTCCCAGAGCCTGAGCGGTTTCACCCTGGTGCCGCTGACAGGCGGAAGCGGAAATGTGGATCTTGACAGTTCCAAACTGTACTACATGTTCGTCGCCTATCTCGGAGAGGACGGCAAAGTGGACACCAACACCATGTCCCACGCGACCCTTTCAGGATTCCTCACCACCGAGAAGAGCTCATACGCCCTCATCGGTGCCATTGTATCGGTGGTATTCATCCTCGTGATCTTCTACATCATCCTCGGAGTCTCCACCTTCATGAGAAGGAGACTGAACGTCACCAGGCAGAAGATGGAGGCCGAAGGACGTCTCTATCCACAGGGATACGGAAGATGCACCTTCTGCGGAGCGATCGTGCTTCCCGGACAGGTGAACTGCCCCAAGTGCAACGCATACATCGACCGTCCCGAGAGCATGAAACCCCACAAGAAGGACTATTTCGTCTGCGGCAACTGCGGATGCGAGGTCTCCTCCGACATGAAGACATGTCCCAAATGCGGCGTGAAGTTCGACGAGGAAGAGAACGTCGTGGTCCACAAGGACGGATCTGAAGAAGTGAAGTCCGACAAACCCATTTCCGACGACAAGAAGGATTGATTATCACTTCTCCGGCCCCCTTTCGGGGCCGGGCACTCTTCAATCCTGCCATTTATATCATCGAATCCCTATGCCCCCTCGATGGGAGCACGCAAAGAGCCGGAAGCAAAAACGGCAGGAACCGTAAGGATATCCGCAGAGAAATTGGCTGACAAACAGCATGAGATATCCGTCACTGAATTTTTTGAGAAGAACAAGCAGGTGCTCGGATTCGATTCCCGCGCCAAATCGCTCCTGATGGGCGTCAAGGAGGCTGTCGACAACTCCCTGGATGCCTGCGAGGAGAGCGAATTCCTTCCGGACATCGTAGTCAAGGTGTCCAAGGTCGCAGAGGAAGAGTACAACGTCTCCATCGAAGACAACGGACCCGGTATCGTCCACCGTGCCATGCCGAACGTCTTCGGACGTCTGCTCTACGGATCGAGGTTCCACGCGCTCCGCCAGTCGAGGGGTCAGCAGGGTATCGGTATCTCCGCCACCGTCATGTTCGCCAACATCTCCACCGGAAGACCCGCACACATAGCCTCCAAGACCGAAGGCCTCGATGCAGTGGCCTGGGAGATGGACATCGCCGTCGACACCAAGACCAACAGACCGATAGTCACCAACGACCGTGCATTCTCCTGGGACAAGGAGCACGGTACGCTCATTGAATACACCACCAAAGGCCGTTACATGACCGGCAGGCAGTCCATCTTCGAATACCTGAAAGAGACCGCCATCGTCAACCCCCACGCCCGCATCGAGTTCCATGACCCAGATGGCAAAAAGTACATCTTCGAAAGGGCCACCGAGACCATGCCTCCGAAGGCGAAGGAGATCAAGCCCCACCCCCAGGGAATGGAAATCGGGGACATGATGAACTACTCCTCGGCCACCGAGCAGAAAACTGTCAAAGACTTCCTGAAGAACGATTTCTGCAGGATGACCCCCAGGCTCGCCGCCGACGTTTGCTCCAAAGCGGGAGTGGATCCGGAATCGGATCCCCATACATTAGGCCGCAACGGAAGTATGGCGCTGATCAAAGGTATCTCGGAAGTGAAGCTTCTCGCACCTCCGTCCGACTGCCTCTCCCCCATCGGAGAGGTCCTCATCAAGAAAGGTCTCATGCACACCCTTGAAGGACTCCGTCCCGAGTACTATGCGGCACCTGTCACCCGTCCCCCGAAGGCAGTGAACGGAAACCCCTTCACCGTCGAGGCGGGTATCGTCTACGGAGGAGAGATCCCCTCCGACGGACAGGTCACCATCATGCGTTTCGCGAACCGTGTCCCTCTTCTCTATCAGCAGGGTGCAGACATCATCACCAAAGCTGTCTCCGAAGTGGACTGGAGAAGGTACGGACTTGAACAGAGGGGAGGAAAAGGAGTCCCCTACGGTCCCGCTATCATCATGGTCCATGTGGCCTCCACCAAGGTGCCTTTCACCTCCGAAGGAAAAGAGGCCATCGCCTCCTTCCCCGAGATCGAGGAGGAGATCGTGGCCGCTCTGAAGCAATGTGCCAGGAGCCTCAAAACCCACCTCAACAAAATGGACAAGAAGTCCAAGACCCACGAGAAGTTCGAGATCGTTCAGACCATCCTTCCGGACCTCGCCAAGAAGATCTCCGAACAGCTCAGCAGACCCGTGCCCGACCTGAGCAGGACCATCTCAAAGATCATGAACGTGGTCTGGATCGAACCCACCACGGAGAAGTTCAAAGGCGGCAGGAAGATCACCTACACTATCTACAACTACACTCCGAACCCGCATACGTTCATGATCCACCTGCAGCTCCCGGTGGAATGCATGAACGACACCGTCACCGGCGGACCGCTCTTCGATTCCGCCAAGGACGACGGAAAGACCCAGTGGCTGATCCAGAACCTTGCGGCATCCAATTCGATACAGCTTTCGTTCGAACTGAGAGGGGAGATGGCGGACACCTTCGATGCCGATGACGTCTATGTGTCAGGCATCAACCCCGTCCGCGTGATGGGTGCCGAGGCACTGCCCGGAGACTGGGGAATCAAAGGAATGAAGATCACGGAGTCCGAGGACGACTACGTCACGGACGACGACGGAACCGAGGCCGAGGAAGAGGCCCTGGAAGAGGAAGAAGAGGAATTCGAGAAGGGGGCGGATGAATGAGCGATAAAAAGAAAGCAGGACCGACAAAGGATGAGAAGGCCGAGGTGACCGAGAGGCAGAAGGCGGCACTCGACAGCCTCACGAAGATCGCCATCGAGATCTACGAGGACCTCGACAGGGGAGACATCCCCACCATGCACCTCCCCCTCAGGTCCAAGAGGAACATCGAGTTCGACCCCATGACCCAGGTGTGGAAATACGGAAGTCTGAAAACAGTACGTACCGCAAAGACCGCACAGGGTGCCACCACCATGCTGAGGACCGCTTACACCACGGATTTCATCAACGAGATGATCCGCGAGAGCAAATCGTCCACCCTAAGGGAAATGTACTACATCTCCGAAGGATGGAACAAGGCGAAGTTCCACAGTCAGGACGAAAGCAACCTTCTCGCCGAGGACCTGGAAACCGTCACCCACTGCATGAGGGAGGATTTCAAACTCCGTCCCGAAGAGGGAAGCGCCCACGTCTACGGGGACATCAACTTCACGACCAAGACCCGTAAGGGAATGAAGACGTTCAACTGCATGGACGATGTCGCGGAGACCGGATTCGGTATCCCGTACAGTGTGGAGAAGGAAACTTTCGGGATCAAGAACAACAACATCAAATTCGTCATGGCCCTGGAAACAGGAGGTATGTTCGCCCGTCTCATCGAGAACGGGTTCCCTGAAAGGGAGAACTGTCTCCTCATCCACCTTTCCGGTCAGCCGACCCGTTCCACCAGAAGGCTCATCAAGAGGCTTAACGAGGAAGAGAACCTTCCCATCGTCGTGTTCACTGATGGTGATCCCTGGTCCTTCAGGATCTTCGCATCCGTCGCCTACGGAGCAATCAAGACCGCCCACATCTCCGATTATCTCGCCACTCCGACCGCACAGTTCGTCGGCATCACCGCATCGGACATCCTGAACTACGACCTCCCCACCGACAAACTGAACGACAAGGACATCGGTGCCCTCAAGGCGGAACTGTCCGATCCCAGGTTCGCCGATGAGTTCTGGGACACCGAGATCAGGGCCATGCTCGACATGAACAAGAAGGCTGAGCAGCAGGCGTTGGCCAAATACGGTCTCGATTACGTGACTGATACATATCTTCCCGAGAAACTGACCCAGATGGGAATAATGTGAACCTGGCCTGCGGTTCAGGACTTCTTAGGGGTCCTGGCCGTCAGGTCATGGTGACCGACCCACTGGTAGAATCCGTGCTTCTTGAAGAACGCGGTGTACCTGCGGACGAAGATACCTACGAACAGGGCGGCGAACACCGTTCCCTCCCTTACTCCGCGCAGTTCTCCGAAGAACATCATCGATAATACAGCGGCGATGATGATCATCGAGACATCGAACACCACCTTGAGTTTTCCGAAGTCCCAGTGGGTCTTGAACACGACGAAACTGATGAAGAATTCACCGGGCATCATGGTCACGTTGGCGGCCACTTCGAGCGAGACACCGAATGCCAATACTATGGCGGCGATGATGATCATCACCCACTGCCAGAGATAGTTGTCGATGACGACGAAGGAGAAGACCTCCTTGAAGACGTCGCACATGGTGCTGAAGATCAGAAGGATGACGACCTCCCCCAGATAGACCACCTTGAAGTTCCGGCGCATGATGAGCACACCGGCAAGGATGAGGACGATGTTGAACAGAATGGTCGCGACACCTAACGAATAACCGGTTCCGAGACTGAGGACCCAGGGGACGGAAGAGATAGGTGACGTACCGAGGACGGCAACGGTCGAAAGGACCACACCCAAAGCCATGATAATCACAGAAATCAGAAAAACCGCTAACTTCCTGCGAACAAATACCTTGTCGTCCATATTCGGCCCAAATTCTCACAGTATATACCCTTTTCAGACTTACTTATCAGAGATGCACAAAAAATCCAAGTCATTTCAACCTTATCGTTTTAAACTCTGTGACCGATACCAAATTATGTTCTTCAGCAAGACCCAGATGAGGAACGGCAGATATCTGCTGATGGCGGTCGCCGTCTTCGCAGTGCTCGCCGTCCTCACTGCAGAATATGCATCGGCCGGATCGGAAGAGACCTCAACGGTCTCCGACGACAGCGGAATTTGCGGTGTCGGAGTGAGCTATACCTTCGATTCCGCAACCGGTAAACTCACCGTGACCGGAACGGGAAATATGTTCGATTTCAACACGGACAACCCGCCGTGGGCGAACTATCACGACAAGATCAAAACGATATCCATAGAGAACGCAGGTTCCGTAGGGGAATTCGCATTCGAGAAATGTACTGCACTCGCCACCTTGACCATTTCCGACAGTGTCACATCTATCGGAAGATATGCATTCAGCGGCTGCGCCTCCCTCACGGCACTCACTGTCCCAGGCAGTGTGAAATCGATCGACGACAGTGCCTTTTTAGATTGCAGCGCACTGAAAAACCTCACCCTGACGGACGGTATCGCATCGTTGGGAACGTATGCCTTCTCCCGCTGCACCTCTCTCGAGACATTGACAGTCCCAGGCAGTGTGAAATCGATCGACTACGACTGCTTTTCGGAGTGCACTTCCCTGAAGACCGTCACCCTGAACGAAGGGCTCGAAACCCTGGGGAACGGCGTGTTCGAGAAGTGTACCGCACTTACTGCTGCAACTGTTCCGAAGTCGGTCTCTTCGGTGCCATATCAGGCATTTTACGGCTGTACCGCCCTGACCTCGGTGACCGTTTCGAGTCCGATCGGAAACCAGGCCTTCGAGGACTGTACCGCTCTGAACAGCGTGACCCTTTCCGAAGGCGTGACCTCGATCGGCGATTATGCCTTCAGCAACTGCGCCGCATTGACCACAATGAACTTCCCGGCATCCCTGACCTCCCTCGGAGGAGATGTGTTCTACCAGTGCAGGTCCATCATGACCTACAGTGTCGAAAGCGGCAGCAAGACCTACTGCGCCACATCCGACGGTGTCCTTCTGAACAAGGACAAGAGCGAACTGGTCCTCTATCCTGCAGGCAAGGTCGACAGCGAATACAATGTGCCAGCAGGCGTGGTCGTCGTCGGCAGCAACGCATTCCGCGGCTGCACCCACCTGACCGTGTTGAGCCTCGGAAAGGATGTCGTCTGGTTCGATGCAGGTGCCATCGCAGGGTGCTCGTCACTCACCGAGTTCAGAGTGAACAATGAGAACACATCATTCGCCGTGATCGACGGTGTCCTGTTCAACAAGGAGAAGACCGACCTGTGCCTGTATCCCTCCGGAAAGGCAGGAGCCTATACGGTCCCCGACGGCGTGACGATGATCGACGGTTATGCCTTCGCCTACAGCCAGAAACTCACCTCCGTCACATTCTCCGATTCGGTGAAGACGATCGATGAGTATGCATTCGCATCACAATCTGACGCATATCCCGAATACGGATGCGCCGCATTGGAAGAGATCAGCTTCGGAAAAGGACTCGAATGGGTCGATTCCCTGTCATTCTACAAGATGGACTTCACCGCGGAAGGAAAGATGTTCGATCTGAACTTCGACGATCCGAACGGAAAGACTTTCGTCAAGGAGGACGGCAACTTCGTTTACCGCGCCTCGAACAGCGCTTCCGATGATGACTCGGATTCCACCGCACTGATCGTCGGAGCGGCGGTCATTCTTATCATAATCATGATCGCGGCCCTTCTGCTCCTGAGACGCACAGGTGCAAAGGACTGAAACAGAGCCTCTGAAAAGAGGCGGAAAACCCTTTAAAAAATAAAGACCCAGGAGGGAGTTTAAACCCTCTGGGTCTGTTTGATTTTGATGTTTCGCAGGTTCAGTTGGCCGCAGCCTGACTGAACCTGTCAAGGACGAACTGTTTGTCCATGGATGCAAGGAACGGGCCGAGCCTGGGTCCCCTCTCTTTGCCGATGATGAGAAGGTAGATCAGCTTGTATGCGCCCTTGGATCCGAGAGGCGATGCCTTTCCGGTCTCCGAGATAAGGTTGTTGACCTCGTTTGCATCCCAGTTGCAGTCCTTCATCTTGACGACCAGGGCCTGCAGGAATTCCTTGTCCTGGGCCTGTATCTTGAGGTCTGCGGGAGCTTCCTTCAGAACGGAGAACTTCACCATGTCCGGAGCGAATTTGTCGAGCCAGAACCTCATGCAGTCGCACCTCTTCTTGATCCTCTTGATGGATTCCTCATCCGCACCGGAAAGGTCCACGGTACGGGAGATGATCTTGAGCTGATCGTCGAAGTTGTCGGCGAGCTGAATGACGTTCACGAGATGCCTGCAGGGCACCTGAACGGGCAGCTTCGCGGGGACGTGGTTGTGCTGTGCGATCTCATACGCACGGACAGCGTTCTCTTCGGCCTCGGTGAACTGCTTGGTGAAGTATGCGACCTCCATACGGTCGTATTCATCGGCAAGGTCCAGAAGTCCCGTGCCGGAATCGAAATCAATGGTCCTGTTGGTGGGGACCCTGAGGAACAGATAGTTGAGGACCTCGGGAGGCACCATGCGGATAGCATCGATACCTGTGACGGGGCTGCCGAGCGACTTGTGCATCTGACCGACACCTTTGAGCTGAACGAACTCGTAAGGTACGGGGTAGGGGGGTTCAACTCCGAAGATCTCGGGAGCGATCCTCTCTCCGGTGTCATAGGAACCGCCTGCGGCGGCGTGGTCCTTACCGAAAGGCTCGGCGTTGGTGCCGAAGATCTTCCACTTGGCGGGCCACTCGAGCCTCCAGGTCAGTTTTCCGTCATCCTTTCTGATGTCCGCCTTGCCGTGGTTGCCGCAGGGACAGTCGTACTCCACGTAAGGATACTTGTAACTGTCGAAGATGGGCTTGGTATAACGGCCGCACTTGGAACAGAGAGGTTCGTAAGGGGCGTAATTGGGGTTGGCCTCCTTTCCGGATATCTCGTGCAGGATGTTGATGATCTCCTGCCTCTTCTGGAAGGTCAGGTCGATGCATTCCGCGAACTTTCCCTGGGCGTAGAGGTCGCTGGTCCAGATGATCTCACAGTGAACTCCGAGCGAATCGACGGCGTCGAGGAAAGGCTGTATGAAGTGGTGAGCATAGTTGTCGTGTTTTCCGCAGGGACAGGGGATCCTGCAGATGGGCATTCCGACGTATTTCTCGTACTCCTCGGGCAGGAACTCGTATCTTTTTCTGAGGGGGTCGAAGGAATCGATGAGATAGATCAATCTGACTTTCTTACCCATGGATTCGACCGCGCTGCGGATGGATTCGCCGGTGATGGCCTCCCTGAGGCTTCCGACATGAATGATTCCGGTAGGGCTGATACCGGTGGCGATAAGGGGCGTCTCCGCCTTTTCGGAGATCGCTTTTGCAATAACATCTGCCCAGTGCATACTAATCACCGCTCGTATAGGCGTTATATAAATGGCTTTTTCGGTAGATTTTCATCCCGTTTCTGGATAGAATAAGCATAGGTAATATTGCATATACATCCAATTTTACTCATCGGGAAGTACTGGAGGCTGCGGTAGTTTAATATATAAACCTCAGAATGTCACGTCAATGGCAAAAGACAAATCAGATGGCTTTTCCTCATCCGCAGGACTGATGAGGTACTTCGATTCTGAGGACAACAAGGGTATCAAACTCGGCCCCAAGGTAGTTCTCGGTATCGCCATCGTCTTCACGGCACTCATTATCTGTCTGCCCGTATTCTGGCCTATGAGCTGATCCGGATCCCGATCATCCGCTCCGAGGTTCGTTTTCATATGGATAGCGTATGCTATGTCTGGCACATTGACAATTGCATATGAAATTCATTTAACTCGATTCGACTTATGATAGTTCAGAAAGTCGTCTTTTCGAGAATTGCCTTAGGTTTCTTTCCGTTGAAGCAAACACCGTAAAGATAGGTCGTTCCTTTCA
>CAVGRR010000033.1:14706-17512 GCA_963631655.1 Eggerthellaceae bacterium | reverse complement strand
ATGGAGAGCCAAGATCCCCGCCGGAGACCATCCGGACAAACGTGCACTCTTGGTTCTGACGTTCGATGCTACGAATGTCTCGTGAAATACGGACATTTGTAAAAGAGTGTGCCGTCACGGGACATAGGTGAAACGTGGTAAACTGCCAGTTTCAAAGTTTCATTACATCTTGAAGACATATTTACAGTCAATAAGATTTGACTCCGGTTGATCCTGCCGGCGGCCACCGCTATAGGAATTCGATTAAGACATGCGAGTCTAGAGAGCAATCTCGGCGGACTGCTCAGTAACACGTGGACAACGTACCCTAAAGTGGAGCATAATCTCGGGAAACTGAGGATAATTCTCCATAGACCATGAGATCTGGAACGACTTATGGTTCAAAGTTCCGGCGCTTTAGGATCGGTCTGCGGCCTATCAGGTAGTAGTGGGTGTAACGTACCCCCTAGCCGATTACGGGTATGGGCCTTGAGAGAGGGAGCCCAGAGTTGGATTCTGAGACACGAATCCAGGCCCTACGGGGCGCAGCAGTCGCGAAAACTTCACAATGGGCGAAAGCCCGATGAGGGAATTCCTAGTGCTAGCACATTAGTGTTAGCTTTTCCTTAGCGTAGATAACTAGGGGAATAAGGGCTGGGTAAGACGGGTGCCAGCCGCCGCGGTAATACCCGCAGCCCGAGTGGTGGTCGATTTTATTGAGTCTAAAACGTTCGTAGCCGGTCTGATAAATCCCTGGGTAAATCGGGTGGCTTAACCATCCGACTTCCGGGGAGACTGTCAGGCTTGGGATCGGGAGAGGTATGAGGTACTTCAGGGGTAGGGGTAAAATCCTGTAATCCTTGGAGGACCACCGGTGGCGAAGGCGTCATACTAGAACGAATCCGACGGTGAGGGACGAAGCCCTAGGTCGCAAACGGGATTAGATACCCCGGTAGTCTAGGGTGTAAACGCTGCAGACTAGGTGTTGGAGGCCCTACGGGGGCACCCAGTGCCCGAGAGAAGTTGTTAAGTCTGCTACTTGGGGAGTACGTCCGCAAGGATGAAACTTAAAGGAATTGGCGGGGGAGCACCGCAACGGGAGGAGCGTGCGGTTTAATTGGATTCAACACCGGAAAACTCACCAAGGGAGACCATCACATGAAAGCCAGGCTAATGACTTTGCTTGATTCTTGGAGAAGTGGTGCATGGCCATCGTCAGTTCGTACTGTAAAGCGTTCTCTTAAGTGAGATAACGAACAAGACCCACACTTATAATTGCTACTCAGATCTCCGGACCTGAGGCACATTATCGGGACCGCTGGCGCTAAGTCAGAGGAAGGAGTGGTCAACGGTAGGTCAGTATGCCCTGAATCTCTTGGGCTACACGCGCGCTACAAAGGGCGGGACAATGGGTTCCGACACCGAAAGGTGAAGGTAATCTCGAAACCCGTCCGTAGTTCGGACTGAGGGTTGTAACTCACCCTCACGAAGCTGGATTCCGTAGTAATCGCGAATCAAAAACTCGCGGTGAATATGCCCCTGCTCCTTGCACACACCGCCCGTCAAACCACCCGAGTCGGGTTTCAGTGAGGTTACCTTTAATTGGGGTATTCGAACTGAGATTCAGCAAGGGAGGTTAAGTCGTAACAAGGTATCTGTAGGGGAACCTGCAGATGGATCACCTCCTACGCAGGGCCGGGTTCATCCCGGCCCTCACAACATATACAGCGAAATACATTGCAAGGAAGACTCGTCAGTTTTCCTCACAATTCCTTGGCAGCTTATCACGCACTAAACGTAGCATCGAACGTCCTTTCTATCCATTCGACCTTTCTTTCTTCAGTTTCTTTGTGTTCTGATTTCTGATTTTTTCAGATCTCATTTTATACTGGATCTAAGATAGTGCATTATGCCGTATCTGGGGGGGAAGACCTCTCTGCGGCGGTTTTTATCAGTTCTGTTCAAAATCGTTCGATCTGTCGATTGTTTACGGATTACCGTCGAAGATATTCTTTTTCCAGATGGTGCCCAGGCTGTAATCTTCCAACCAATCCTTCAGACCACACTTGGAAAGACGCTCGAATTTGGTCCCATCTTCGGTCATTTCGGTCACGATCACATCATCCGTTCCGAATTCATCCAAGAGGTCTGCAGACTGCGTGGAGATAACAATCTGCTTTTTCTCAGAAGCCACGTACACAAGCTCTGCCAGCAACTTCAATGTATACGGGTGAAGTCCGAGTTCCGGTTCTTCGATCAGTATTACATTCAGCTGTAGCTCAGATGGCTGCAGCAGCAGGACCGTCAGACAGATGAATCTCAACAATCCGTCAGAAAGCTGATTTGCTCCGAATACCGCATCTGTTCCTTCCTGTTTCCATCTGAGAATGATCAGATCCTTGTTTTCCACATTGGGTTCGAGCACAAAATCATCGAAAAATGGGGCAACAAGCCTTATCGTCATCAGTATGTTCTTGTATGAATCGGGATAGGTCCGCCTCAGCATATAGAGAAAAGGTGCAAGGTTGGACGCATCCTGGTGCAGGGAGACCGTATCGGACATCATTCCGACCTGTTTCATTCCTGCTGTGGAAGTTGTATCATGGAAATGATACACTCTCCATTTCTTTGCCCCTAATACAGGACCCAGATCCTGTTTGAGGTCGGCAGATATGTTTTTGCTACATCTGGATTCGTATCTGTCCGGCATCAGCTCGATGTCGTGCCGTTGATCCCCCTTATTATAATACTCATTATAGAAGACGAGGTTGCTTTCACTTTCATTCAGCCTCAGACCGAAACCGTAGGATATCTGTTCGAAGGAGAA
>CAVGRR010000033.1:0-14693 GCA_963631655.1 Eggerthellaceae bacterium | reverse complement strand
TCTGTATCTCGCGGGTCGTCTTCGGTCCGCCGTAAAGTGTGGGGCCGATGCCTGCTTTTCCCACAGTTTCCTGAAGATCCCCGTCCGATATCTTCTGCAGAAGGGCCAGTGCAGATATGAAATTCGATTTACCGGAACCGTTGGGTCCGATCAATATGTTGATCCGGTTCAGGTCAACAATGCAGTCCTTGATGGATTTGAAACCGCAGATCTTGACCTTGTTCAACATAATCTCATACCGAACCCGCTTGAATCACAATAATCATAAGGTAGTCCTGCCCGGATTCGAACCGAGGTCACCGGCTCCAAAGGCCAGCATGATTGACCACTACACTACAGGACTGTAAGGTGGCCTATATAATTCGCCTATAAAAGTTTTCAAAGGGTCTTTCCGACAAGGTATGTGGGGTGGCTTTCCGTCACTTCCGCCGTTACCGTTGTGCCCAGAGGGATATCCTCCTTGATGGCTATAGGGCGGTAATTATCAGTTCTTGCGATGACCGATCCGTCCGCCGACCTCTCGCTCACCAGGGCGGTGTACGTCTTCCCGACCATGGCCGAGTTCACATCGCCCTCGGTCCTGTTCTTCATGTCCGTAAGTTCTGAAGAACGTTCCTTCAGGATCCTTCCGTTGATCTGCGGCATACTGAACGCCACTGTTCCGGGCCTCGGAGAGAAACGGGTGATGTTGATGGTGTCCGCCCTCAGTTTCTCGATGAGTGCCATGGTCATTTTATGGTCCTCGTCCGTTTCTCCTGGAAATCCTGCGATGAGATCGGTCGCGATGCTCATATCGGGGTAACGCGCACGGATCTTCTCCACCAGAGTGAAGAACTCCTCGACGGTATAGTGCCTCTTCATTCCCGCAAGGACGGAATCGCTTCCGCTCTGCACCGGGATGTGAAGGAACTTGTACACCCTTTTATCCTCAAAGGCATCGAGCACGCTGTTCAGCACCGGCCTCAGACTGTTGGGGTTCATCATACCGACGCGGATACGGTAATCCCCCTCCTTGGTCAGTAATAACCTGATCAGTTCTCCGAGGTCCGTTCCGATATCGGCACCGTAGCATCCGGTGTCCTGTGCGGTGATCAGGATCTCCTTCACACCTTTGTCCACAAGCCTGTCGAAACGTTCTTTGATGGATGAGGGATCGTAACTCTTCAGGGTTCCCCTTGCAAAACGGGTGATGCAGTAGGTACAATTGCCTCTGCACCCCTGGGCGATGGGGATGATCGCCGTCGTCTCATTTGTTTTTACATCGATCGGGGTTCCGCAGCCGTAATGTTCGGCAACCTTGCGGGAAAAGTCCCCGTAATCCTCGGGAGGGATGATGAGCGACCCGGGTAAACGGATCTCCACCCTTCCCGGCTGTACCTTCGCCATACATCCGGTGACGATGACCTCTTTGCCCTGGGCCTTCAGTTCGTTCATCCTCTTGATCATCCGCTTCTCCGTGGTCTCCACCACGGTGCAGGTGTTCAGGATGACGATATCCGCCTCATCGGCAGTAAGTACGCGGGAGTATCCGAGCGCGTCCATGCGCTCGGAGAGTTCCTCCCCTTCGCCGAAGTTCATCGTACAGCCGTACGACTCGACGTAGTACTTCGTCAATACCCTCAAGCTCATGTGATCAGTGGTTCACAGGTTCCGAAGTGATCTCACCGAAAGCGGTTTTCGCGGAGATGTTGGTGATCTTCACGTTGGTCTTGGTGCCGCGGGCGGTCCTGGGGACCACGACAAGGTAATCCTTGTACTTGGCGACACCGTCGCCCTTCTTTCCGACATCGGTGATGGTGACATCGATGATGTCCCCGACGTGGAGCATGTTGAGGTCCTCGGGCCTTGCCGCCTTCCTCACCATGATGGGCCTGCGGGCACCGCATGCCTCGCAGACGAGGATGAAGGTCCTGTCCTCCTTCTCGATGTGGGTATCGGGCCTTCCGCACTCGGAACAGATGACGTATGTCTCTGTGTAATCCCTTACCTTCTCATCGATGTGGTTGGAGCTGATCTTCGCCTTGAAGACTACCCTGCGGTTCTCGAGGGTTCCGGGGGTACCGAGCTCTTTGAGCAGATACTGGAGCAGATGCTGGGGGTCCCTGCGGATCTTGTCGGTAACGTCGATGAAGTTCTTGAATACGGTGATCTTTCCTTCCTGGATGATGTCAAGTTCCGGCAATTCGAACCTCTCATGGGTCTCGATGGTCTCGGGGAGCTGTTCTTTGGCCCTGTCGAGCATCGCCATATAATCGTCTGCGTTCATATGTATCACTCTCTTGAGCGGTCCTATATTTTATCTTATATATAGGTGACGCGCACGACTTAGTGTGTCTTATGATACTCCATGGCGGCGTCGATGAGGCCCTGGTGGAGGGGCGAGGGGTGTCCCGGCCTGGACTTGAACTCGGGGTGGAACTGCGATGCCACGAAGTACGGATGTCCGTCGAGTTCTCCGATCTCCATCTTGGAACCGTCCTCGGAACGGCCGGTGAAATGCCATCCGACGTTCTCGAAACGCTCGATGTAATCAGGATTCACCTCGTACCTGTGCCTGTGTCTCTCGCTGATGTCGGTGGAATTGTAGAGTGTTGCGGCCTTGCTGCCTTCCTTTACAAGTACCCTCTGGGCCCCGAGCCTCATGGTACCGCCCATGTCGGTGATGCCCTCCTGTTCGGGCATGATGAAGATGACAGGGTTTCCGGTCTCGGGTTCGAACTCCGTACTGTCGGCGTCCTTGAGTCCCAGAACGTCCCTTGCGATCTCGATGGTGGCGATCTGGAATCCGAGACACACTCCCAGGAAGGGGATCTTATGTTCGCGTGCGTATTTTGCAGCGGCGATCTTCCCCTCCACTCCCCTGATACCGAATCCTCCGGGCACGAGGACACCGTCCACATCCGAGAGGATGGTGTCCGGGTCGTTGTGGATCAGATCGTCACTGTCGACGAACTTTACTTTCACATGACATGCCCTTTCGGCACCCGCATGGGTGAGGGATTCGAGCTGACTGAGGTAGGAATCCGCCAATGCGGTGTATTTTCCGACCAGTGCCACGGTGACCTCGCTCTCGGGTTCCACAATGTTCTTCAGGAAACGTTCCCAATCGGCCATGTCGCGTTCCTTTGCATCGAGTTTCATCTTCGATACGATGTATTCCACCACACCCTGTTTCTCCAGGACCAGCGGGACCTCGTAGATGGAACGCGCGTCGGGGCAGGAGATGACCGCATGCTCGTCGACATCGCAGAACATGGCGATCTTGGCCCTGGCGGAGGGACTCAGTTCCCTGGAACACCTTCCGACTATGATGTCGGGACGGATACCGGCGGACATGAGCTCTTTCACTGAATGCTGGGTGGGTTTGCTCTTCTCCTCGCCGACGGAACCCATGATGGGGATGAGCGTACAATGAATGAACAGCACGTTCTCCCCTCTTCCGAGCTCCCTTCCGATCTGCCTTGCAGCCTCGAGGAAAGGCATGGACTCGATGTCTCCCACGGTACCTCCCAGTTCCACGATCGTCACATCCGCACCGGATTCCTTTCCGATGGCGTAGATCCTGCGTTTGATCTCGTTGGTTATGTGGGGGACGATCTGCACGGTCTTTCCGAGATATTCCCCGCGCCTCTCGTTCTCGATCACAGATCTGTACACCTTTCCGGTGGTGATGTTGTTGTCGCTGCCGAGATGCAGGTCCAGAAACCTCTCGTAGTTTCCGAGGTCGAGGTCCACCTCTCCCCCGTCCTCCAGGACATATACCTCTCCGTGCTCGAAGGGGTTCATGGTCCCCGCGTCGATGTTGAGGTAGGGATCGATCTTTATGGAATTGACCTTCAGGCCTCTGGATTTCAAAAGGCGTCCGATGGACGATGCAGTGATGCCTTTTCCAAGGCCCGAGATGACTCCTCCGCTGACGAAAATGTATTTCATATGAATCAACGGGATTGAATTTATGGCCATTTAGTAGATAAATGTTTTGAAAAAACAAAAATAATGTACAAATGTCTTATTTTCGGTGCCATTACAATAATGTGAAAACTTTATCAACAACGTCGTTTTTTCCATATCCATAACAGATTTCCGGACAGCGGTCCCGACGTTTTTTGTTGTGGATTTACGGTTTTGAATCCATTTTCTAAAATGTTAAATATGTAAGCCGATTAGCCGAGTCCAAGTAGCCACGCCTAACTAACGCTGGTCGTTATCAAGCGGGGCGCATCGTGTGATACGAAAATCATCACAAACAGGTGAAAAAACATGGGAAACGGTCTATTTACCGCCAGAAAAATGCAGGCGGACAGGCAGAAGTTCCGCTGGCAGGACAGAGGATACAAGAAAAGAGTGCTTGAACTGAGGGAGAAATCCGACCCTCTCGAGGGATCCGCACAGGGACGCGGAATCGTCCTTGAGAAAGTCGGTGTCGAGGCTAAACAGCCCAACTCCGCTATCCGTAAGTGCGTCAAGGTTCAGCTTATCAAGAACGGACGTCAGGTCACCGCATTCGCCGTCGGAGACGGTGCTATCAACTTCATCGACGAGCACGACGAGGTTCTCATCGAAGGTATCGGTGGACGTATGGGAAGGTCTTACGGAGATATTCCCGGGGTCCGTTACAAAGTCATCAAGGTCAACAACGTCTCTCTTGACGAAATGGTCAGGGGAAGGGTGCAGAAACCGACTAGGTGAGGTGTGAGAAATGGCTGACGAAGTAGCAGTTCAGACCCAGGAAGCGGCACCCGCCGCCGAGAGGCCTGTAGTAGACAAGCCCGAAGTTCTGATCTTCGGCAAATACGGAACCACCGGCATCGTCATCGAGGACGCCGGTCTTGCAAAATACATCGACCTTGAGTCCATGATGGTCCCCCACTCCGGCGGAAAACACGCCAACATGTGGTTCGGAAAATCCAAACTCAGCATTGTCGAGAGGCTCATCAACAACATCATGAGGACCGAGAAGTACACCGGAAAGAAACTCAAGGCGTACAAAGCGGTCTCCGATGCCTTCGACATCATCGCCGCGAAGACCAAGAAGAACCCTGTTCAGGTCCTCGTCGAGGCCCTTCAGAACGCAGCCCCCCGCGAAGAGGTCACCAGGCTTCAGTTCGGAGGAATCTCCGTTCCCAAAGCAGTGGACATCTCCCCTCAGAGGAGGCTCGACATCGCACTCAGGAACCTCAGCACCGGAGTCGTCGCCGCATCCACCAAGAACAAGAAAGCTATCCAGGACTGCCTTGCAGACGAGATCATGCTTGCCGCCAAGGGAGACATGACCTCCTTCTCTGTCGCAAAGAAAGAGGAGACCGAGAGGGTCGCCCAGTCCGCCAGATGAAACGGTGAGTGAACATGGGACGTAAAGAGGACAACGCAAAGAAAGCAGTAGAACTGATGAAGGACCAGACCCTCATCAGGAACCTCGGTACCGCAGCTCATATCGACCACGGAAAGACCACCTTCTCCGACAACCTTATCGCCGGAGCAGGAATGATGTCCGCGGACAACGCTGGATCCCAGCGTGTTCTCGACTATGACGAGCAGGAGGCCGCCCGTGGAATCACCATCAACGCAGCATCCGCTGCAATGGTCGTTCCCTACAAGAACCCCAAGCACGGCAACGCGCTTGAGCACTACCTCATCAACCTCATCGACACCCCCGGACACGTCGACTTCGGTGGAGACGTCACCAGGGCAATGAGGGCACTCGACGGAGTATACATCCTCTGCTGTGCAGTCGAGGGTATCATGCCTCAGACCGAGACCGTCATCAGGCAGGCAATGAAAGAGCGTGTCAAACCCATGCTCTTCATCAACAAGGTCGACAGGGCCATCGTCGAGCAGCAGCTCACCCCCCAGATGATGATTGAGAAATTCTCCAAGATCATCACCCAGTTCAACCAGAAGATTATGGACGTCCTCCCTGCTCCCCTCAACAAGCAGTGGCAGGTCAGCCTTCAGGACGGTACCGTCGCACTCGGTTCCGCATACAACAACTGGGCCGTCTCCATCCCCTACCTCACCAGGCCTGAGGTCACCAAGAGGGCACTGGAGATCGCACCTGAGATCGCGGACAGCCTGAACGGCAAGCCCTTCAACCTCAACACCGTCTTCCAGCTCTGCGCTGAAGAGGGCGGACAGGAGAAGCTCGCAAAGATCATCCCCATCGCAGATGTCGTTCTCGAGATGGCCATCAACCACATCGACAACCCCATCCAGTCCCAGAAGATCCGTATCCCCACCATCTGGCACGGTGACCTCACCTCCAAGATCGGAAAGGATATGCTCGACTGCAACCCGAAGGGAGATGTCGCAATGATGGTCACCAAGATCATCATGGACAAACAGGCAGGAGAGATCGCCATCGGAAGGCTGTTCTCCGGAACCGTCACCAAAGGTATGACCCTCTACATCCCCGGTGTCCAGGCACCCCAGCGTGTCCAGGGAGTTTACCTCATGGTCGGAGCCGACAGGATCGCTGTCGAGGAGTGTAAGGCCGGAAACATCGTCGCCCTTACCGGACTCAAGGATTCCATCGCAGGATCCACCGTGTCCTCCATCCCCGACATGGAGCCTTTCGAGAGGATGACTCACTACTCCGAGCCTGTCATCACCAAAGCCATCGAAGCAAAGAACATGGCAGACCTGCCCAAGCTGATCGAGGTCCTCAGGACCATCGGAAAGGCAGATCCTTCCCTTAACATCGAGATCAACCAGGAGACCGGAGAACACCTCATGTCCGGTATGGGTGAGCTTCACCTTGAGATCACTGAGTACAGGATCAAGAACGAACAGGGTGTCGACATCGTCGCATCCGCTCCTATCGTCGTCTACCAGGAATGCGTCAAAGGAAAGAACCCCAAGGAGTTCGAGGGAAAATCCCCCAACAAGCACAACAAGTTCTACTTCCTTGTGTCCCCTCTTGAGGAATCCGTCGTCACCGCCATCCACAAGGGCGACATCGACCCCGATGCGAAGATCAAGGACCCCAAGGCACTCGCCAAGCAGCTCACCGACCTCGGAATGGACGTCAACGAGGCCAAAGGCGTCGTCGGATTCAAGAACACCAACGTTCTGATCGACCTCACCAAAGGTATCCAGTACCTCCACGAGACCATGGAACTTGTGAAGCAGTCCTTCGAAGAGGCCATGATGAAAGGTCCTCTCGCAGGAGAGAAGGTCTCCGGACTCAAGATCTGCCTCATGGATGCAAAGCTCCACGAGGATACCATCCACAGGGGTCCCGCACAGATCATCCCCGCCGTCAGGGACGGTATCTACGGTGCCATGTGCGAGGCCGGAAGGATCCTTCTCGAGCCTATGCAGAAGCTTTACGTGGAAGTTCCCCCCGACTACATGGGAGGAGTCACCAACCAGATCACCCAGAGGCGTGGAACAATCGTCGGAATGGGACAGGAAGGAGCAGACTCCACTGTCACCGCTGAGGTTCCCGTCGCAGACATGTTCGGATTCTCGTCCGATATCCGTGGTTCGACCCAGGGCCGTGCCATCTGGTCTATCGAGAACGCAGGATTCAAGCAGCTCCCGCCGGATCTTCAGAAGAAGGTCGTCGGAGAGATCAGGACCCGTAAGGGAATGAATCCCCAGCCCTACGATGCCAGCTACTACGCTGGTATGTGAGGCGGGGTTCTAAAACCTTTAAATATAAACACCCTTATCGACAAAAACCAAGTTTGAAAAATAACTAAGGAGAGACAAGACATGGCAAGCAACAAACCGCACATGAATTTAGTCATCATCGGACACGTCGACCACGGAAAATCCACCCTTACCGGAAGGATCCTGCTCGAGACCGGTGCAATCGACCCCCACGTCATCGAGAAATACAAGAAAGAAGCCGAGGAGAAAGGAAAAGGATCCTTCTACTTCGCCTGGGTCATGGATGGACTTAAGGAAGAGAGGGAGAGGGGAGTTACTATCGACGTCGCCCACAAGAAGTTCGAGACCGACAAGTACTACTTCACCGTCATCGACGCACCCGGACACCGTGACTTCGTCAAGAACATGATCACCGGTACCTCCCAGGCAGACGCAGCAATCATCACCTGCTCCGCAATCGAGGGTCCCCAGGCTCAGACCAAAGAGCACGTCTTCCTTGCTACCACCCTCGGTGTCAAGCAGATCATCGTCGCTATCAACAAGATGGATGCAGTCAAATACGACCAGGCCAAATACAACGAGGCCAAAGAAGGAATGACCAAGCTCCTCAAGATGGTCGGAAACAAGGTCGAGACCATCCCCTTCATCCCCGTATCCGCATACATGGGAGACAACATCAAGGAGAAATCCGCCAACACCTCCTGGTACAACGGACCTACCCTCATCCAGGCACTCGACAACCTCGTCGTCCCTGAGAAGCACACCGAGAAGCCCCTCCGTGTCCCCGTTCAGGATGTCTACACCATCACCGGTATCGGAACCGTTCCTGTCGGCCGTGTCGAGACCGGAGTCATGACCCCCAACATGAAGGTCATCTTCGAGCCTTCCCACGTCACCGGAGTCGTCAAATCCATCGAGGAACACCACGAGTCCATGCCCAAGGCAGAGCCCGGAGACAACGTCGGATTCAACGTCGGTGGAGTCGCCAAGAACGACATCAAGAGGGGAGACGTCGCTGGACCTGTGGACAACCCGCCTGCAGTCGCCAAGACCTTCACCGCTCAGATCATCGTCCTGAACCACCCCTCCGTCATCACCGTCGGATACACTCCTGTGTTCCACGTCCACACCGCTCAGGTCGCCTGCCAGTTCATCGAGATCGTTTCCGCCAACCGTGCCGGAAAGCCCCTCACTGACCTGTCCTTCCTGAAGAACGGTGACAACGCAGTTGTCAAGCTCAAACCCATGAAGCCCCTCGTCGTCGAGCCTGCAAAGGACTTCCCCCCGCTCGGAAGGTTTGCAATCCGTGACATGGGTCAGACTGTCGCTGCCGGTGTCTGCACCGCAGTCGAGCGCGCAAACTGATTTTCCATTCAGGGCCGAGGGGGCCCTCCCCCTCCCCTGTCTCATAAACGAGGAATATTAATGTCACAGCGTGCTAGAATCTCTCTCAGTGGCACCAACCCCCAGATGGTCGACGAGGTCTGCGGACAGATCAAGGCCATCTCCGAGAGGACCGGAGTCGCAATCCGCGGTCCCGTCCCCCTCCCTACCAAGAAATTAAGGGTCGCCTGCAGGAAATCTCCCGACGGAGAAGGCAGCGAAACCTACGACAGGTGGGAAATGCGCATCCACAAGAGGCTTATCGACCTCGACGCGGATGAACGTGCTCTCAGGCAGCTCATGAGGATCAGCGTTCCCGATGGAGTCAACATCGAGATCGTGCTCCGCAGCAACTGATTCAAACCCTTTTTCAGGTTTTTCCTGTCTTATCTCTATCGGGGTTCACCCCCCTTAGGATGTGTTCTCGGTGTGGGATCTTCCGCGTTATCTTGCGCAGACGATGGTCTGAACACAGCCTATCTGCTGAAATTCCTGTACAGAATACTGACCTTTACCTCCGTTCCTTAGAATTATTTTTAAACAGGTTGCGGTTAGTCGTGTCTTGATAATATGAGAAGCGACGTCATCAAGCACGGTGTCGATGCAGCCCCCGCAAGGAGCCTGCTCAGAGCGGACGGTCTCAAAGACGAGGATTTCGAGAAACCCTTCATCGGTATTGCAAACTCCTGGAACGAGGTCGTTCCCGGACACATCCACCTCAACAAGATCGTGGATGCGGTGAAAGAAGGTATCAAAGAGGCCGGCGGAGTACCCTTCGTCTTCGGAACCCCTGCTGTCTGCGACGGAATCGCCATGGGTCACAAGGGAATGAGGTACTCTCTGATTTCCAGGGAGGTCATCTCCGACTGCTGTGAGGTCATGGTCGAAGGCCATGCGATGGACGGATGGGTAGGAGTCAGCAACTGCGACAAGGTCACCCCCGGAATGCTGATGGCAGCAGGAAGGATGAACCTCCCCGCATTGATCGTCACCGGCGGTGCAATGGAGGCCGGAAACGGAGTCGAGAAGGGAATGGACCTTCAGACCGTCTTCGAGGCCATCGGAAAGGTCCAGGTCGGAGCCGCTGATGAGGAATATCTTCACCAGGTCGAGTGTGCCGCCTGCCCCGGTGCCGGAAGCTGTTCCGGACTTTTCACCGCGAACACCATGGCATGCCTCACCGAAGCCATGGGACTCTCCCTGACCGGATGCGGAACCTCTCTTGCCCTTGACGAGAAAAAGCTCGTCATCGCAAAGGAGACCGGAAAGAAGATCGTCGAACTCGTGAGAAAAGGCATCAAACCCCGCGACATCCTCAACTCTCACTCCATCCACAACGCGATCTGCGTCGACATGGCCATCGGAGGATCCACCAACACCGCACTCCACATTCCCGCCATCTCCAAGGAATTCGGATGCCCCGTCGACATCGAGGAGTTCGACAAGATCTCCCGTGTCATTCCCCATATCACCAGCCTCAGGCCTGCCGGACCCTTCCACATCAGGGACCTCGACAACGCCGGAGGTGTTCCTGCAATCCTCAACAGGCTGAGGAAGTTCCTCGAGGACGCGCCCACCTGCAACGGAAAGACCATCTTCGAGATCGCCGACAGCGCAAAGGTCCTTGATGAAGAAGTACTCAGGCCTCTCGACAACCCCTACCACAAGCAGGGAGGAATCGCCATCCTGAAAGGAAACATCGCACCTCTCGGATCCGTCATCAAACAGGCCGCGGTCAGTCCCAAGATGATGGTCTTCACCGGAAAGGCCAAGTGTTTCGATTCCGAACTCGATGCAAATGAAGCAATCCGCGCCGGAAAGATCCAGGCCGGAGATGTCATCGTCATCAGGTACGAGGGACCCAAGGGAGCTCCCGGAATGCCCGAGATGCTCTCCCCGACCAGTATCATCCAGGGAATGGGACTCGGAGAGTCTGTCGCACTCATCACCGACGGAAGGTTCTCCGGAGCTACCCGCGGAGGAGCCATCGGACACGTTTCCCCCGAAGCCTATGAGCTCGGACCCATTGCGGCACTTCAGGACGGAGATGTCATCGATATCGACATCCCCAACAGGAAGCTCAACGCAAGGCTCACCGATGAGGAGATCAAAGCGCGTCTTGCAAAGGTCAAGATCGTTCAGCGTCCCGTCACCGGTGTGCAGAAGAAATATCAGAAACTTGTCAGCAACGGTGTAAGCGGCGCTTACCTCGGCTGATTTTTAAAAATAATTTCCGGCCCGAAAGGGCCGGTTTCAGGACATATACAGTGCGACAAGCACCAGTATAGTGATGAAGAACAGGATCCCACCGAAGATGTATGTCCTGTGGATGATGTACTCGATGTCGTCGTCCTTCATTTTTTCGTTGACATCGAGATATCCGAACACGAACGCCAGTACGGTCAGGATAATGGGTACCGCCATCATATAAATGACAAGCCCGGAATCCTTCAAGCTGGAATATCCCAAAGCGGTCGCTGCTGTCGCTGCGATCAGGATGACCGCACTTGCTACGGCCAAAAGCAGCATTTTCTTCTTGATCTGTGCAACATCTGCCATATTCATTCCCCGTTCTGCAGGGTCTTCTCTTTGGCGACAGACTCCTGCATGATGATCCTGCAGATCAGTTCGATACGGTCGGGATCGAATCCGAATTCTTCTGCAAGTTTTCTGTACCTTTCGGCCACTTTCAGCTCCACTTCGTGGTTTCTGACATCCAGTCCGTGTTCCGCCTTGTAATGGCCCACTTCCAATGCGAGGTCCAGTCTTTTCCTGAGAAGGACCATGATCTGGCGGTCGCACTCGGCGATCTCTTTTCTTTTCACATCGAGGTAATCTTCGGTCAAAGTCCTCTCTCCATCTGGTCTGCAATGACCAATGCGGCCACTGCTTCGACGACCGCGACCGCCCTCGGGGCGATGCAGGGGTCGTGCCTTCCTTCGATCTTCAGATCCGCATTCTTGCCGGTCTTGATGTTGACCGTCTGCTGGGTTTTTCCGATGGACGGCGTGGGTTTGAATGCGGTCCTGAAGACCAGCGGGGCTCCGTCGGACATTCCGCCGACGATACCGCCCATGTTGTTGGTTACTGTGACGATCCTTCCGTTCTCGTCGAAACGGTATGCGTCGTTGGATTCGGAACCTCTCATCTTTGTGAGTTCGAATCCTTTTCCGAATTCGATGCCTTTGCAGGCAGGGATGCCGAACATGGCACCTGCGAGTTCTGCATCCAATGATTCGAACCATATTCCGCCAAATCCTATCGGAAGGCCGGTGACGATGCATTCGACAACACCGCCGACGCTGTCCGCGTCTTTTCTGGCGGCCATGATGCATTCGGACATCTTCTCATCGAGTTCTTTTGTACAGGCCCTGGTGGAATAGCCGCGTGACTTCACGGCATCCTCGAGGGTCCTTTCATTTTCATCGGTAACCGTGCCGATGGATCTGCAGAATGCTCCGACGCGGATCCCCTTCGAGGAAAGGATCTCTTTGGCGATGCTGCCCGCGGCGACGATGGGTGCGGTCAGTCTTCCGGAGAACTGCCCTCCGCCGCAGATATCGAATTTCGGAAGGTCCAGAAGTGCGGGGAGGTCGGCATGTCCGGGCCTGGGGGTCTCCATGAACGGCAGATACTTCGAATCATCGACGTTTCCGTTCATTATTTTCAGAATAATGTCGTTTCCGTCGGTCTTTCCGTTTTGGATCCCGCCGACGATCTCAGGAAGATCTGTTTCGACACGGTCCGTTCCGATCCCTTTGGAAGGTTTGCGCAGTGCAAGTTCCTCCGCCATCTTGTTCAGGTCCACGGGGACGTTCTTGGGGACGCCTTCGAGAATGCCTCCGACACAGGGGCCGTGGCTTTTTCCGTAGAGCGTGAATTTCAATTTCTTACCGAGAGTGTACATAATAACCTTCCGTAGACCTGGGTATCTGACAAGTTCTGGTAAGTTGGAACCGTATATAATTCTGTATCAGTCCGGATGTTCAGAAAAATTTATATTGGTAACCTCAATCAAGGGAAATAACGGGCTGGTAGATCAGCTGGAAGATCGCTTGCTTTGCAAGCAAGAAGTCGCGCGTTCAAATCGCGCCCAGTCCACTCATTCTTCTCATTGATTTCGCTTTGTGTCTGGAACTTATTGTGCGTTTCTGCTTCCGATTACAAATTCAGGAATCAAAGTCACGATCAGATGACGGTTTCTTCGAAGAGCACCGTGGCGGCCTTTGCTCTGAATGCGATACCGTACAGGAAGGTCCTTCCTTCCAGGCCCCTGCAATAGTCCTTTTCGTGGATCTGATCTAATGCTTTCTGCGCAAGGTGCTGTACTGTCGCGTCACTTGCTTCGGAGTCGGCCTTCTTGATCTCGACGACGATGTTGGGGTATCTGGGGAATCTGCTCTTCATGAAGAAGTCATGCCTTCCGTCACCGGTCTCGCGGTCGATCAGGATAGTGTATTTTCCTTCACGGCCGAGTATCATCACTGCAAGGATAGCATGGTAATATCCTTCATCTTTCAGTAGAAAGAACGAAAAGTTCTGGAAGAAAGTATCCAATGTCTCTTTGATCTTAGTCGTATTGCCTGCTTCCAATGCATCCAGGAACGGTGCGAACGGATCCGATCCGCCGTGGAACAGGAACCTTTTCAGATGTTTATAGAATGCAGAATACATCTCGCGGTTGGGTATCGAGAGGAGATAATCCTGTCCGGCGGGGATCGCTTTCAGATATCCCGAAACCGTGAACACCGAGAACACTGCACTGGGTTCGATCTTCAGATCTTCCATTGCGACGGTCGGTACCAGCGGTTTCAGAACGGTCTCCCCATTGCTGAGGGCATGGAGGTCTTTGAATGTCTTTTCGTTGGAATTTTCCAGAAGCGTATCGATGATGCTGTTTCCGCTGGTCCCGGCCCAGTATGCTCCTGTGGAGAATTTTTCCAGAATGCAGGACATGACACTCCAGGGATTGTATACCTCAGCATTTCCGAAACGGTATCCGTCATACCACTCTTTTACTTCATCGAATTTCTCGGGATGGCCGTAGTAGGTGCAGAGTTCTTTCACTTCCGGTTCGGTGAAACCGTATCTTTCGTCGAACCGTGTTCCGAAGATGTTGTTCACGTCGAGATTGTTCAGTCCGGAGAATATGCCTTCTTTGGCGATCTGCATGACTCCAGTTACGACAGCGAATGTCAGACTTTCGTTGCCTTTAAGTGCCAGAGAGTAGAAACTGCGGAGAATATTGAGAATCCTGTCGTATGTTTCTCTGCCATATGCATAGTTAAGAGTGGCATCATATTCATCGATGAGAATGATCGGTTTGACCCCGTGATACTGTTCCAGCATTGAGCATAACGCACGGAGTGATTCTTTGAGAAGGGTCGGATTTGCATTGCCACTAACAAGTTTCTGATAATCTTCACGGTCTGCAGGGTCCACCTTTTCACTGGTTTCAAGATATCTGTACTCCTTGTACAGATTTTTGATCCTGTATTTGAGATTGGAAATGAATTCGTTATAATCCAGGTAGTCCAATTCGTTCATGGATAGACGAATTGTGGGGTAAGCATTGCGATATTCTTCGACCTCCGGGTGATCGTTTACTTTCAGTCCGTCGAACCATGTATTTCCTTTGTATTTGATATTGAAGAACGCATCGAGCATGGAGAGGTTGAGGGATTTGCCGAAACGTC
>CAVGRR010000032.1:0-17918 GCA_963631655.1 Eggerthellaceae bacterium | reverse complement strand
TACGCACGGTGGTGTGAGAGGGCAGTGAGGCGAAACCTCACTCCCTACTCGATTTCTTCTTATTTCGGAACAGGAGATGTTTTCAGCTCTCGATTATTTTTATCTTGATTACAATTTTACGTAATTAAAACATTCAAATTTTAATTTCAATTTCCGATATTACATTTATTTTGTAAATCATCTACAAGATATTACTAAGTATTTGCTAAATCGATGTATCCGAAACGGATTTAATCTGGTATAAGAAGATTATCGGAGTTTTACATATAGCCTGCATTCTGTCTACTTATCAAATAGGGGCTGTGCAACAAAGCCTATATTCGACACCTCTTCGACGGAGGGGACCCGAAACAACTGAAAGACACCTCAAAACAGAGATGGTAATATTTACAGAAAACTAACAACTGACAGTTCACTGAAGTTCAGGGCCGTCCTGGCGATCATGGCCGTTATCGTATCCGCGATGGCCGTCATGTTCGTTCTCCACATGGAGACGGATGATTCATCTGCCGAAGTGACGGAGAGCGGATGGTGCGGAGAGAACGCTTATTACAAGGTCTTTGCGGACGGTACCTTGGAGATCTACGGATATGGTGCCATATACGACTACGGCGGTTTCACTTGCCCTCCGTGGTATGATCACCGTGACGACATCACCAGGATCGCGATCGGTGACAATATCACCCAGCTCGGAGCCTCGTCTTTCATCGGCCTGAAGCATGTCACTGAACTCACCATACCTATCTCGCTCAACAGCGTGGCCTCCGATATGACCCCTGCGTTCGCAGGCTGCATCAATATCGAAAAGGTGATTTTCACCCTCGGAAAGGACGGGTGCGGATACAATTATGCCGTTAGCGAGGGACACGATTGCCTGTACTATAACACGCCCTGGTATCTGAGCAGGGACGTTCTGAAGGAGATCGTCTTTACCGATGGTATCGAATACATAGGATCCGATTCCTTCCGCGAACTGAACATCACCTCCATCGTGCTCCCAGACACCGTATGTTCCTTGGGATGCCACTGTTTCTTCAAATGTGAGAAGCTGACCGATATTACCATGCCTGTGAGTCTGAATTCCTATGGCAACACGGATTATCCCGCATTCGATGGATGTATGGCGGTTGAGAAGGTATCGTTCACCCGCGGAAACGGAGTTCCGTTTGATTATATAAATTGGAAACGGTCCGAGCTCAATCTGGAATTGACCCCCTGGAACATGAATCCCGCCGTTGCCAAAACAATAGTGGTGTCCGATGATGTCGCTAAATTGGGGATGAAAATGTTCATCGGATGCAACATCAAGGAACTTACAATGCCTGTAAACGGTGCACGCACTTTTTCCGATTATGCTTTTTACAAAACATACTCTTCTCTTGAAAAGGTGACTCTGACCAAAGGTACCACTGGAGCAGGAATCGATTACAGTTGGCAGACTGGGATCTACTGTCCCTGGAATGACGCACCGAACCTCAAGACCATCATCGTGGGAGAGGGTGTGACCTACCTCGGAGGCTATATGTTCTACTTCAGTAAAGCCGACACTGTTGTCATTCCGAGTTCACTTGAGTCCTTTGGTAAGGATGCCTTCTATTCCTGTACGATAAAGGACCTGACACTTCCGATAAGTCTGAATTCCGTGTGGTTTGATGATCACGCAGCTTTCGTTTGTGTGAAAGGACTTGAAAAGGTCACATTCACCCCCGGTTCCGGATACGGATTCAACTATGCCGATGCTGAAGGAAGCAACTGCTTCTATCACTATCTTCCGTGGTACCAGTGCAGGAGCACTCTGAAGGAGATCATCTTCGAGGACGGTATCAAGACTATCGGAGACAATGCGTTCCGCGGCCTGAACATCACCTCGCTCGTGATCCCCGACAGTGTGGAGTCCCTGGGGGCCCATTCGTTCTACCAGTACTGCAAACTGACCGACCTTACCATTCCGATAACCTTGGATTGTGTCGGTTCGGAGAAATATTCTGCATTTGACGAGTGCAATGCGGTCACTTCATTGAGATTCACTGCCGGAACGAATGGAATCGGAGTGGACTACACTGACTGTGCGCCTTTCTGGTGCAACCCGTTCCATAAACCGGAATTCATCACTCTTGACAGTGGAATCACATACATCGGTACCCAGACCTTCGCAGGATACACCTTCATCGGATCGGACGGAGAACCTCTGGAACATACCGCTGAGTCTCTGAGCGGACATGTCTTTGCAAAAACGGATGACGGCTCATACGCTGTTTACCGTACATCTGACGGAACCTCGGAAGCATATGCCTGTGGCTGTATTGATCTCGATCATGCTGTGAGGTTCGGATCGATTGTGTATCAGACGGTCTGAATTCGGCTGTAATATCAGGTCCGGTCGCAGAACCGGTTCTGATGGCAGGTCGGTATTGATGAGATGCCTGAACGGAAACCGGACTTCACGGTTGGAATTCAAAAGACCCAGACCTCGAAAACCGTGAAGTGATATGCCCTCGGTCACATCTTTCTGAGCAGGCTGTTGACCTCCTCGGAAACGGGTGCCGGGACATTTTCGAATGCAGGCGGATCGAAGAAGCACGGACCGAACAGGGGCAGGTGGAGGATGCCCAGTTCGTCAATGCTCACCGGGCTGTCGGAGACCTTGATCCCGCATCCGACGTTGTACTGTCCGAAAACCATCAACGTGAGGGACTTCGATTTCTTCTGTTTCCCGGATTTGACCTCAAGCGCAGTAATCTTGCTCTTATAGTTCAGAATGAAATCCATTTCGAGAGTGCTGTTCTGTTTGCTGTAAAAATGGATCCTGTACCCGTTGCAGATCAAGGCCTGTGCAATGCAGCTTTCCATGATCGCACCTCTGTTCACATAGGTGTCTCCGGATTCGATCGCCGAGGCGGACTCTATTCCCAGCATGTAGGTGAGCAATCCTGAGTCCTTCGTGTAGATCTTGAAGGATCCGGGCCGTTCCATCTGGGACAGCGGTTCACAGACGTCTTTCAGATTGTAGCAGATGTTTATCAGACCGGCACGATACAGCCAATCGATGGCGGACCCGTATTCCCTTTTTCCGGCACCTGCAGTCTTTTCTATATCCTTGTACACGAAGGTCTTGTTCTCCTTCGAAAGCTGTTGCGGTATCGATTCGAGGCATGAAAGGATCTTCAGCCTGTCCTTCCTGTCGGAATACTTCAGAGCATCGGATTCGATGACGCGGTATATCGAGGCGTGGATCTCGCGGACCTCGTTGCAATCCTTGGTCTCGGCATATTTCAGCACGGCGGCAGGCATTCCGCCGACCGTCATGAACTTCCTGAAATAATCCGTGATTGCAGACCTTACAGATCTTCCTATGTCTTCTGCAGAATCCAGTGCCCTGCGCAGTTTTTCGGTAAGGCTGCGTTCGATACCCATGGCCCAGAGGAATTCCTCAAAGTCCATAGGTTCCATTCTCACATACTGCACATACCCCATGGGAGAAAGGCGGTCGGTGTCAGAAAGCTGAATTCCAAGCAAAGACCCAGATGCAAGAATATCGCACCTGCCGTCGGTGGCAAGGGTCTTCAGTGCAGAGTATGCAGAAGGGCAGAATTGGATCCCGTCAAGGATGAGAAGAGGTCTTCCGCAGTCGAAGTCGAATCTTATTCCTCTGTAACTCAGTTTCTCATAAATGAGGTCGGCATTGCCGGTCTCTTCGAATATTGCTCTTAACAACAGGTCATGCTCAAGGTCAATGTATTCCGAACAGGAGTACAGTTTGCAAACTCCTTTATGATGAAGGTTTTGCCTACTTGACGTGGTCCTTCAAGAACCAGTGCCCGGTTGTTTGATCCTTTCCATTTCAGAAGAATCTCTGTGACCTTCCGCTTCATGTTATTGTAAAAGAGATCTGGCACATTATATTTTACTACAAAAATGGACATTAATTGTAGGAATTTCCTACAATTATGGACATAAATTATAGGAATTTACTGCAAAAATGGACATAATTCATCATGTGAAAGATGACCAATAATCTACCGAAATGTGGTCGATTCCGGGAAAAACCACAAAGACCCAGACAGGTAAAATAAATTGAAAAAAGGCCGGAACGGCCGGGGGTGATCCCGGTCAGTTCCACCATTCTTTCCTGCGGGAGATGGTCTGGTCCCTGTCAGGTCCGACGGAGATGAGGTCCGCGGGGACTCCGGTCTCCTTCTCGATGAACGCGACGTAGTCCTTCATCTCTTTGGGAAGGGCGTCGTATCCTCCTTTGACGAGGGCCTCGGTATCGTCCCATCCTTTCCATCCTTTGAGCTCGGTGTATACGGGCTTCGCCCTCTCGAGCTTCTTGATGGATGCGGGGAAGTGCTTGGTGACGGTTCCGTCGATCTCGTATCCGGTACAGACAGGCAGTTTCTCGTAGTCGTTCAGCACATCGAGCTTGGTGATGGCGAGCGAGGTGAATCCGCAGACGGTCTTGGCGTGGTTGACAACGACAAGGTCGAGCCATCCGCACCTCCTTCCCCTTCCGGTGGTGACACCGAACTCTCCTCCTTTCTTCTGGAGGAGTGCTTCGTCCTCTCCGGAGAGCTCGGTCACGAAGGGTCCCTCTCCCACACGGGTGGTGTATGCCTTCACGACACCCATGACGTCGTCGAGCCTGTTGGGAGCGATGCCGGATCCTGTGCAGATTCCTCCGCCGGTGGTAGACGAGGAGGTGACGTAAGGGTAGGTTCCGTGGTCGATGTCGAGCATGACGCCCTGTGCGCCCTCGAGCATGACGTTCTTTCCCTGGTCCAGGGCATCGTTGATGAGGACACCGGTGTCGGTGATGTACTTTCCGATCTTCTCTCCCCAGCCGAGCATCTTCTCCATAAGGGATTCGGTGGTGCAGGAGCACTGTTCTGCTCCGAGCATCTTCATAAGGTCCTTCTTGTAGGGAAGGAGGAGGGAGATCTTCTCCTCGAGGGTGTCCTTTTCCAGAAGGTCGCCTGCTCTCAGTCCGATCCTGGCGATCTTGTCCTGGTATGCGGGACCGATACCTTTCTTGGTGGTTCCGACGGGCTTGCTGCCACGGTATACCTCCTCGGCGCCGTCGAGTTTCTTGTGATAGTTCATGATGAGGGCCGCACGGTCGGAGATCCTGAGTCCGTCGACGTTTCCGCCCTGTTTTTCGACCTCTGCGATCTCGTCGAGGAGTTCCTCGATGTTGACCACGGTACCGTTGCCGATGACGGCCAGTTTTCCGGGCCTTACAACTCCGGAGGGCAGTCCGTGGAGCTTGAACACCTTGTCGCCGACGACGATGGTGTGTCCTGCGTTGTTACCGCCCTGGAAACGGACGATGAGGTCCGCTTTCTCGTCAAGATAGTCAATGATCTTTCCTTTACCTTCGTCGCCCCACTGGGACCCGATGATTGCTAGGCTCGGCATAATATCTATGTGCCTGTAAGAGCCATTGTTTAAAAGAGTTAGTGACGGCTCAGGCCGGGCGGTTGGCCGTTTCGCGGTAGACCGAAAGGACGTCCTCGAGGGAGGCCTCGGTGATAAAAGATGTGGGTGAGAAATGGGTCTTCGAGGTGGGTGCAATCTCGTTCATCTTCTCGATGAGATGATCGAGATTGGGCGGGGAGAACTTGGTGTATGAAGAGAGTTCGCTCATGTCGTAGAGGTATGGCACGGTGTCGATCTCGTTCCTCCAGATGTCGAGGGTCTTGGCGCATTTTTTCTCACGGGCCATGCCTTCGGGGGACATCTGGGACAGTAGTTCCTTGTCGAAAAGAGGACCTAACCAGAAGGGGCCGAGACGGTGGTCCTTGTCGTACTCGTAGGTGAATTCCTTCTTCGGGTTTCCGGGCTCGTAGCTCATGTATCCCAGCTGATCGAGCATCTTGTCGCAGGCGGTGGTGCCGCTTACAATTTCAACATAAGTCCTGTAATAGTGGTCGGCGCTGAAACTGAGGATCGGTCTCATGCCCATATCGAACTTTCCCATCTCGCGGGCGATGGTGCACAGCAGGATACGCAGTCCGCCCTCGTGGCACATATAACTCCTGAGGGGTTCGCACTGGTATCTGCGTCTGCATTTGGCCGCCTGGGCGCCTGCCAGAGGGGCGGTGTCCGTTGCGGTGACCGCGAGTATTCCGCCTTTGCGGGTGCCGCGGATGGCAGATTGGATAAAAAGAGAAGGCGAACCGAAGGGATCGAGATCCACGTAATCGAAGGACCTCTCGGCGAAGAGCACGTGCATGTTCGCGTGGTTGGAGGTGATGTTCTCCAGATTGTTCAGGCGGATGTTCGCATCGATGTACGGGATGGCGTTCTCGTCGTAGTCGTTGGCTACGACCTCTGTCCCGGGGACCTCGTTGGCGATCCTCACCGCCCTGCTCCCGGTGGCGGTCATGGCATCGGCGACGGTCATGCTGGGTCTTTTGAGTGCACGCAACAGCATGACGCTGATGTCACGGTTGAATGCCATCTGTTCGTTGAAAAACACGGAACCTGCATGGATCTTTCCGGGCCCGTTCACGGAGTGGACCTCGGGGACCAGGAGATCGGTGCTCCCTTCCCTGATGACCGTTCCGGGAGGATTCAATTCCTCTCACCGTGCATGATATTGACGATCTTGGCAGGAAGGATGTTCCTGTTGATCGGTGTGACCTCCAGGATCCTTACGTCGTCCCTTCTCCTGATGTCCTGCAGAAGGGGGTTCCTGGATTTCTTGTGGAGGGTTATGATCATAGGCTTGTCGACGTCAAGCGCTTCCTTGACAGCGTCCACGAAGGCCTGGCTCTCGACCTCGACCTTTCCCACTTCATCGATGACAATGATGTCGCAGTTCTCGCAGGCGTTCTTGATGGCGTCGATGGCAACAGATTCGAAAAGCGAAAGGTCGACTCCGAGGTTGCCGTCCGTGATCTTGCTCTCGATATCAGGTTTTGCAAACACGACCTCTTCTTTGGTCAGAAAGTTGCAGACCTTTATGCCCACTTCATGTCTTCCGTCGGTGATCTTCTCATCGATCATTCCGCCGATGGAAAGGTCCTCCTCCTTCAACAACACTTCGATAACACGCTTGAGCGTGTGGGTCTTACCTGAACCGGGAAGACCAGTGATACCTATCTTTATGTTGTTGACCATGAATGGACACCTAACGGGCAATGGTTTTCTTTCTATATATAAACTAAGTCGATGCTGGCCGGTTAGGAAACCCTAAAAACCTATCAAAGAACCGTTATTTTCGAGATATACATCAGAGGGTACTTGAGTTCCTCATCGTAGCGCATCTCCGCCGTAACCTCGGAATCTCCGATGCGGATGACGACGACTGCATCGATCATATCTCCTGTGAGGGAGAGGTAGGAATACTGATCCTCCTTGTTGAGATCGTCGCAACGGACCGATACCTTTGCAGAGGAGACGTACGGCTGGACCTTGATGCAGTCTGCGATGGTCTTCTCGAGTTCCTTCAGATTCCTCTTGCAGAACGGGGTGCCGACGAACTGGTGGTAGATGGTCGCCATCTTGATGCCCGCCTCAAAACAAGCGCGTTCTGTCTCGGAACAGCTGAAGCGTGAGTTCGCGGAATTTTCCCTGTCGTTCATGGGATTGTGAATCGGTTTTCCGTATATAGAATGTTATAAAAACGAGACCTAACTAACCGTTTTTATGCAATCCGTCAAAGAACGCATCCTCGAACTGAAGAAATCGAGGAACGCCGTTATTCTGGCACATAACTACACCACCCCCGAAGTGCAGGACCTTGCGGACTTCGTCGGGGACTCCCTCGGACTGTCCCAGAAGGCGGCCGCCACAGATGCGGACGTGATCGTGTTCTGCGGTGTATCGTTCATGGGAGAGACCGCGAAGATCGTATCTCCCGGAAAGAAGGTCCTTCTCCCTGAGCCTGAGGCTAAATGTGCTATGGCATCGATGTGTTCGGCACAGCAGATCAGGCAGGTCAAGGAGAAGTATCCCGACGCGGCCGTTGTCGCTTATGTCAACACCACAGCGGAGACCAAGACTGCTGCGGATTACTGCTGTACCTCGGCCAATGCGCTGAACGTGGTCAAGCAGGTCCCCAACGACAGGATCATCTTCGTTCCCGATATGAACCTCGGCAGATATGTGAAAGAGAAGAGCGAAAAGGACATCATCCTCTGGGACGGGTTCTGTCCGGTACACCAGTGCGTCACCATCAGGCAGGTGCGCGAGCTTCAGGAAAAGTATCCGGAAGCGGAGGTCGTCGCACATCCCGAATGCAGGCTCGAGGTGCTGAACCTCGCATCCTTCATCGGTTCCACCGAGGCGATCCTTCACTACTGTGAGAAATCGGACAAGAAGGAGTTCATCGTCCTGACCGAGATGGGAATGGGACACAGGCTCGAGAAGCACTGCCCCGGAAAGACCTTCCATTTCACCAACCAGTCGCTCTGCATGACGATGAAGATGATCTCTCCCGAATCCATCCTCGACTGCCTCGAGAACGATACCGGTGAGGTGCATCTCGATGACAAGGTCGTCAAGGATGCATATCTTCCCGTCAAACGCATGACCGACATACTCGGCTGAATCATTTTTCAGACCGCTGGGACATTGAACTCCCGGCGGTCATCTACCTTATTTTCAGGGCCTGAACCCAGACCATTGCTTATTAACCAGCTCGCGGATGTACCGGTGAGGTGTCCGGATGAAGAGCAAAAGGGCTGATCCGGTGATGAACCCTATGAGTGCTGACGGCCGCCTCACTGTTCTTCAGGGTCGAATACTTCTTCCTGAGGTGCTGAATAGTACTCGTCTGGCACATCGTCGAAACTGCTCATTCCGATGTATCTGAGGAAGTCGCTCAGCTTCAGTCCGTCGTTCCATCTCATGATGAAATTGCCGCTCTTGCTGATGTCCAATGCGGGGATCTTCCTCTTGAGCAGTGCCGCATGTCCTTTCAGTTCATTCTCTGAAGGAATGGTGAAGATCCTCCAGGGATCGCCCTTTACACCTTTGAGCCTGTACGCATAAATGGGGATCACATGGGATTTGTCGCAGCTTTCGAGCATGGTCTGTGCCTGTTCGACGAGCCTGGCGGCCTTGCTCATATATAGAGTATCACTGTCAGAACTTTTTACTTCCACAGGGAATGAGAAGTCCCATCTGAGCGCCACCAGATCGACGCCCAATGAACCTGCCGCACGTATCACCAGGAACGGGCTGTCTATCATAGAACAGTATGCCTGGGTCTCTTCCTCGTTGCAGGTCTTGACCATCTTTGTGATCGCTTTGGTCTCTCCTGAAAGGAGGTATTTCAGTTCGCGTTCGTAAGTGTCCCCTGGTGCGGCCATGTATGTTCCAGTGTACCTACGGTATATAAAGAAAATCGGGGGATGGCCGAAAGTGACCGTCCCCCTGAAAGGAATGTGTTTCAGTAGTCGCTGCGCTCGGATGAGGGCAGGGTGCCGTTGAGGTACTGCTCGTATCCGTAGAGGTCGAGCAGACCGTGGCCGGAGAGACAGAAGACGATGATCCTCTCCTCGTTCTTCTCCTTTGCGTCGAGTGCCTGGTCGATGGCGCATTTGAGCGCGTGGCAGGATTCGGGAGCGGGGATGATACCTTCGGTCCTGGCGAACAGGACACCGGCCTGGAAGGTCTCGGTCTGGTCGTAGGAGGTGGCGGAAAGGTAGCCTTTGTTGTATGCAGCGGAGACCAGAGGTGCCATTCCGTGGTAGCGGAGACCTCCGGCGTGGATGGAGGAGGGCACGAAATCGCTTCCGAGGGTGTACATCATGAGGAGAGGGGTGAAACCTGCGGAGTCTCCGTAGTCGTACCTGAACTCTCCCTTGGTCATGGAAGGTGCCGCTTTGGGTTCCACTCCGATGAACTTAGTGTTCTCGAACATCTTGTCTCCGGCGAGTTTGGCACCGATCATCGGAAGGGCCATCCCTCCGAGGTTGGAACCTCCTCCGGCGCATGCGATCACGCAGTCTGGGACTATCTCCCCCTTTTTCATCTGCTGCATGGTCTCGAGACCGATGACGGACTGGTGGAGCATGACATGGTTGAGGACGGAACCTAGCGAGTAACAGATATGTTCGTCGCTGGCGGCGACCTCACATGCCTCGGAGATCGCGATCCCGAGGGATCCGGGGGTGTCGGGGTGTTCCTTCAGGACCTTCCTTCCGAACTCGGTGACGTTGGAAGGGGAGGCGTAGATGGTGGCACCGTAGGTGTTGATGATGGTCTTCCTGAGAGGTTTGGCGAGGTAGCTTCCCTTCACCATGAAGACGGTGGATTTGATGTCAAAGAGGTTGGACACCATGGCGAGGGCGGTTCCCCACTGACCTGCACCGGTCTCGGTGGTCAGGGTGTGGATACCTGCGTTGGCGTTGTAATATGCCTGTGCCAGAGCGGTGTTTCCCTTGTGGCTTCCGAGAGGGCTCATATCCTCCCTCTTGAAGTAGATCTTGGCAGGGGTCTTGAGTGCCTTTTCAAGTCTGTATGCGCGCTGGAGGGTGGACGGACGGTTGAGGTTGACGAGGGAGTCGCGGACCTCCTCGGGGATGTCGATCCACCTCTCGGTAGAACCTTCCTGCCTGATGATCTCCTTACAGAAGATGGGCTCGAAGTCGGAGGGTTTGGCCGGTTCGTGGGTTCCGGGGTTCATAGGGGGTGCGAGATCGGGAACTTCGGCTGCGAAGTTGTACCATTTCTTAGGGATGTCCTCCACAGAGAGGTCGATCCTAGCGTCCTTGGGTATTGCCATGAATCTATGTATCTCGAGGACATATATAATACATTGATGTACAAAAATATACATCAACAAACCGAAACCAACGGTTAAACCGTCGATTTTGCCGGAATCAGCATCCGGTCTGCAGTCTTACCGTGGGTTTTGCCACGGGATTCGCCAGGTTCTCTTTCACGTCGTCCATCGTCATTGTGTCTAGCACAGCGAGATACTTCTCGACGCTTTCCTCCTTCAGTGGGACCAGGGCGTCCTTCAGGACGAACGGTTTGATCTGGAAGTTGGCGGCACCGTAGTAAGTGGAGACGACGCAGAACTCGAGATACATGCCTGCAAGAAGGACGGTGTCGCATCCGCTGAACAATACGGCATCCCCCAGGCAGGTGTTCTTGAAGGAGTTCATGTGATATTTGTGGATGACCGTGTTCTTCGGCGACACGTTGATCCCGGAGATTATGGCGTCCCCGTCATCGGTGTTGTCCTCCATGAAGTGTGTCAGTCCGTCGTAACTGATGAAGAAAACCGGTCTTCCTGCCTCATTGAACCTGTCGACGGCCTCGGAGATCACAGGTATCCGTTTCTTCACAGATTCTATTGCAGACTCCGATGAACCTACCAGGAACTTGTTCTGCATATCTACTACGACGAGGGCCATCTTTCTTTCCGATTTCTCGGGCACAGCGGGAATACCGACCATATCGATCATTCGGTAATCGGAGATGGGTTAATTAATTGTCTGGACGAATAAAAGGGGAAGGTGTTTAATTGGATTGGATATCATTCCATAGCGGTATTGATGGCCGATTCGGCGATATCTCCGCAGTATTCTGCGATCCTGCGTGCGCTGCCTGCCATCAGACTGATAGCGGAGGTCGCGGTGATGGTCATGGTCTTCTCCGCGACATCGAACAGGTTGGAGATCTTGGCGGATTCCGACTTTGAAAGTTCGACGTACTTCTCAGCGTTTACAAGGTCATTGTCGAGCCACGCCTGTACCGCACCGTCGATGAGTTCGATGATCTCTTTGCCTATCTGGGACAGTGCATCGTCGATGGAATACGCCTCTCTTTCCTGGTCCAATCTGGCGAGATAACGGCTTATCAGTACCGCATGGTCGCCCATCCTTTCGAGGGTCTTGCTGACAGCGACACAACCTGTGACGGTGCGCAGGTCGATGCCCATCCTGCTGCTGAGTCCGATATCCATCTGGTGGATGCTCGACTGCCTTTGTACGAGCCAGTGGATACGGTCCACCTCGGTGTCACGGTTCTCCATGCTCGCCAGACGGGTCATATCCCTGTCCTCGGCACTCTGCACAACATCCGAGATCATCCTTTTGACGAGAAGATACTCCCTGCGGACGTTCTTTTTGGGAACGACCTCGGTCTGGTCCATGAGGTCCTTCATGACGATACGGCATTCATCTTCCTCGACTATCTCCATCCCGATGGAGGTCTGGGTGAATTTGGAGATCGCCTCCAGCGGCTCTCCTTTCAGAGGCTGCGATGAGGTGAGGATAATCTGACCGTGGCCTGCGATGTAGGCCCCGATGAGTTCCCTGTAAAGGGACTCCGGGTCTGTGACCTGATCTGCGTTTATGACGACCGGATAACCGTTGTCCTGTTCGGAACCGTTCCCCACCGTGAGGAGGAGACCGCCGCCCGGCTGGGGAACGACCATGACAGGATCGTTCTTCTTCAGACTCACCGAGTCCGCCCAGTTCTTCGGAAGCGTGATCATGAATGACGATCCGCCGGTCATCTGTACTCTTCTGATGTCCACGGAGCGGTCATCCGGATATATATTAATCATTTTTTCGCCTGACGAGTATATATTTCAACTCATCCGAATATTCCGTGTATATAGCGGGCGGTGATCTCTTTCTCGGGGGCCTCGAAGATCTGCTGGGTCTCTCCGAACTCCATGAGCTCACCGAGCTGCATGAATCCGGTCTTGTCGCTGATACGTTTCGCCTGCTGCATGTTGTGGGTGACGATGACGACGGTGTACTCCTTCTTCAGTTCGCACACGAGTTCCTCGATCTTCGCGGTGGCGATGGGGTCGAGGGCGGAGGTGGGTTCGTCCATCAGGAGGACCTCGGGGTTGACGGTGAGCGCACGTGCGATGCACAGCCTCTGCTGCTGTCCTCCCGAAAGTGCCAGGGCACTGGTGTCGAGTCTGTCTTTGACCTCGTCCCAGAGGGCGGCCTGCCTCAGGGTCTTCTCGACGATCTCTTCGAGATTCTTCTTCTTGTCGATACCGTGGATCTTGGGTCCGTAGGTGAGGTTGTCCCTGATGGACATGGGGAAGGGGTTCGGTTTCTGGAAGATCATTCCGATCCTCTTCCTGAGTCCGTTGACATCCGCATCGGGGGCGTAGATGTTCTTTCCGTCGTAGATCATCTCTCCCTCGATCCTGCATCCGGGGATGAGGTCGTTCATTCTGTTGATGCTTCTCAGCAGGGTGGACTTACCGCATCCGGACGGGCCGATGAGGGCGGTGATTTCGTTCTTTTTCACAGGCATGCTGACGTTGAAGAGAGCCTGTTTCTCTCCGTACCAGAGGTTGACGTTCCTGATGTCCAGGATGAGGTCGCCAGCTTTCTGGGTCTCTTCGATGTTGTTGAGATTGTTCTCTGTTTGAATTTCTTCCATGTTTTTCACCACTGGTTCTTCTTGTTGGTGCGTTCCCTGATGAGGTTGGCTGTGAGGAACATAGCAAGTACGATCACAAGCAGCACCAGAGCGGTGGCGTACTGCATGGACGGGTCGGCCGTTCCTTCGGTCGCAAGGTAGTAAAGGTGGTAAGGCAGGGCCATGACAGGCGAGGTGATGTCAAGGTCTATCTTGTATTTCATGAGGACGACGGCCGTGAACATGATAGGTGCGGTCTCTCCTGCAGCACGTCCCAGACCGAGGATGGAACCGGTCATGATTCCTCCGAGGGCGGCGGGAAGCACGACCTTGAATGTGGTCTGCCATTTGTTGGCACCCATAGCGTATGAGGCCTCTCTGATCTCGTTCGGAACATTTCTGATAGCTTCTTCGGTGGTCCTGATGATGACAGGGAGGATCATGAACGCCAGGGTGACGCATCCTCCGATGAGGGATATACCCAGACCGAGCAGGACGACGATGGCGGCCACTCCGAACAGGGCGAACACGATGGACGGGGTACCGTTGAGCACATCGATGGCCTGTTCGACGACAGCGGTGAACTTTCCTTTCTTGGCGTATTCCGTGAGGTAGGTGCCGGAGAGGATACCGATGGGAAGAGCGATGATGGCGGTTCCGATGATCAGTTCTATGGTACCGACGATGGCGGGCAGGATACCTCCGGAGGTTCCGGAGTTCTTGGGGTACTGTGTGAGGAAGTCCCAGCTGAGTGCGGGCAGGGCCTTGATGATGATGGTTCCGAGGATCCAGATCAGGAATGCGACGCAGATGAGGACGGTACCCAACAGTGCCAGATGGGCGAGTTTCTGTCTGGTCTCCCTGGTGCGGTTCTTGATGATGATGCGGGCCATCAGCACAAGCACCGAGAGTCCGAGGGCTCCGAAGTTGGCCGCGGTGGCGTTCATGAAAAGCGAGAGCATCATGTAGAGTATGGTCAGGGTGACGACTGCGACGACTCCGACCTTGAACTGTTTGGTTCCCTTCTTTCCGAGGATCTTGCGGAGCTGACGCTCGCAGGTCTTCTCTCCGCGGAACTTCCTTTCGGTCATCTTGACGACATACCTTGCGAGGAGGTTGATGACGAAGACCATGACCATCAGGATAAGTCCCAGAAGGAACAAAGCGGAGTAGTGGGTACTGCCGACGACGACCTCGGGCATTTCCAAGGCGAGTGTCGCAGTGATCGTTCTCACATAGGAGAACACGTTCCACAGGGGTTCGGGGACGAGGCTGGAGTTACCGGTGACCATCATGACGGCCATGGTCTCTCCGACTGCCCTTCCGACTCCGAGGATGACAGCGGATGCGATACCTGATATCGCGGCGGGGACGACGACTTTCGAAGTGGTCTCCCAGCGGGTGGCACCCATGGCGAGGGATGCCTCTCTGAATGTACGGGGTACCGCCCTCAGCGCATCCTCAGACACGGAGACGATGGTCGGGAGGGCCATGATACCCAGGAGTATGGAACCGGTCAGCCATCCGAATCCGGAAACGGTCTGGTCCGGGAAGATCTTGGCGATCAGGGGGACGATGGTCACGAGTCCGAAGAATCCGTAGACGACGGACGGGATACCCGCGAAGAGTTCGACAGCGGGTTTGAGCATCTTTCTGATCTTGTTGTTTGCGACCTCCGACATGAAGACCGCGGTTCCGACACCCAGGGGGACCGCGATGATGATGGCACCGAGGGTGACGAGAAGTGTTCCGAGGATGACGGAGGATGCTCCGTAGAGACCCTCGGAAGGTTTCCACCTGTTGCCGGTAAGGAAGTCCCAGAGACCGATCTCCTTGATGGCGGTGGTGGAGTTGTTGAGTATGAATATGAGGATGAAGAAGAGTACCAGAACGGCGGCGGTCGAGACCGCCATCAGCACGTATTTCACGATGCTGTCCGAATCGGTTTTAATTTTCTTCATCGAGCCGTTCTGGATTTGAAACATGTTTATGCACTTATGCTGATGAATCCGCTGTTAACGAGCAGTGCCTGTCCCTCGGCTCCGAGGATCCAGTTGATAAGGTCGGCGGTGGCGCCGGTTGCAGTTCCGAGGGTTGCGAGAACAAGGTTCCTCTGGATTGCGTAGGAACCGTCCTTGACATGTGCTTCGGTGGCTTCGACTCCGTTGAGCTTGCTGATGACGACGTTCTCCTTTGCGTTGACGTTGTCGGTGTATCCGATGCTGACGTATCCGATTGCACCGGAGGTGTTGTTGACGGAGTTGATCACTGCGTTGGTGGAAGAGTTCTCGATGGCCTTGTCGGAAAGGGAGTAGGAGGAGTCGACCTTCTTGAGGGCTTCCTCGAAACCGTCACGGGTTCCGGATCCGGATTCCCTGGAGATGACGGAGATGGTCTTGTCGTTTCCGCCGACCTGGTTCCAGTTGGTGACCTTGCCGGAGAAGATGTCAGCGAGCTGCTGGGTGGTGAGGTCGGAGACGCCTGCGTCCTTGTTGACGATGGCCATGATTCCGTCGATACCGATGGTGGTCTGAACGAGTCCGCTTGCAACTTCTGCGGATTTGAGGTCACGGGAGAGCATTGCGAGGTCTGCGGTCTTGTTGATGGCTGCGGAGGCTCCGGTTCCGGATCCGTTCGCGGTCATGTTGAGGGTGATGTTGCTGAACTTCTGTTCGTAGGTCTCCTGGACCTTGAGCATGTAGGGCGCCACGGTGGTGGATCCCTGGATGGCGATGGTCTGGGCGGAGGTGTCGGTGCTCCTGATGTTGATGAATCCCTTCTCTTTGAGGAGTTTCTGTCCCTCTGCTCCGAGGATCCAGTCGATGATGTTGGAGGCGAGTCCGGTGGGGGTGCCTTTGGTTGCGAGGACGAGGTTCCTCTGGATGGTGTAGGTACCGTCTTTGACGTGGTCTTCAGTGGCTTCGACTCCGTTGAGCTTGGAGATCACGACGTTTGTTTTTGCGCTGACCTTCTCGGTGTATCCGATGCTGACGTATCCGACCGCGCCGGAGGTGCTGTCGACGGTCTGGATGACCGCGTTGGTGGAAGTGTTCTCGATGGCCTTGTCGGACAGAGAGAAGGAAGAATCGACTTTCTTGAGTGCTTCTTCGTAACCGTCACGGGTTCCGGATCCGGATTCCCTGGATACGACGGTGATGGTCTTGTCGTTTCCTCCGACCTGGTTCCAGTTGGTGACTTCGCCGGAGAAGATCTGTGCAAGCTGTTCGGTGGTGAGATCGGAAACGCCTGCATCTTTGTTGATAATGGTCATGATTCCATCGATACCGATGGTGGTCTGGACAAGTCCGCTTGCAACTTCTGCGGATTTGAGGTCACGGGAGAGCATTGCGAGGTCTGCAGTGCCGTTGATGGCTGCGGAGGCTCCGGTTCCGGAACCGTTGGCGGTCATGTTGATGGTGACGTTCGGGTGGATTTCATGCCATTTTTCCTGAACTGCAGTCATGTAAGGGGCCACAGTGGTGGATCCCTGGATGGTTATAGTGCCGTTCAGATCGTCGTTATTGTCATCGTTGCCATGGTTGCTGAGCATGACGGCGGCTCCTGCGCCGACAATGACAACGACTGCGACTATAGCGAGTAGAGTTATCTTTGTGTTCAAGGATTATACCTCGGACCTCAGTACCTCCGAGGGGTATATAGATACAATCGACATAGTATATATTTGATTATATAGCCTATATAGAACTATAATTTTTATCGAGGACATTATAGATTATTATGAATTACTATATGAAAAATAGATGAAAATCATATAAAATTGTTTGAAAAACAGGAGAAATTACCGAAAATACGTGAAATCAGGAGAAGATTATCTTCACCGGATCGTTCAGTATCATCGAATTTTCGGTCACCTTGCAGTCGAAGGCGAGCACATGTACACCCGCCTCCGAGGCTTTTTGGAGAGCTATGCCGAACTCGCGGTGAACTATATAGTCGGGGGTGAAGTACTTCACGTTCTCCATCTGCACCACGAGGACGATGTAACATTCATTGTCCTCTATAGCGAGCTCCGTGAGTTCGCGGACGTGTTTCAGACCTCTTTCCGTGGGGGCGTCAGGGAAACAGACGACATCATCGTTCTCTTTGGTGACACCTTTCACTTCGGCATAGATCGGTCTTCCGTCACGTTCGGCGTAGAAATCGAACCTGGAATCGCCGAAGGTGTATTCGGGGACCAGCCTGTCATAACTGCAGATGCGGGAGAACGATTCCTTCACCACAATGTTCGGTGCCTGGGAATCGATGTTGATCAGTCTTCCGTTCTTGTAGGCGGCGATGAGATCGTATCTTGTCGAACGGGAAGGGTTGTCTGATACGGAAAGTATCACTTCGGCGCCAGGGATGAGTATCTCCTTGCAGCGGCCGGTGTTCTTCACGTGGCATTTCTCTTCTGATTCGTCGATGAGGACCTCCGCGATGAAGCGGTTGGGCCTGTTTAGGAATGTCCCTTTGACGGTCTTTTCGTATCTCATGTTATGCCTGATCCTACGTTGAACGCGGAGTCAGCACTACATTCATGACAGGGTCCCGGCGACGAACTCCTCCAG
>CAVGRR010000031.1:0-18114 GCA_963631655.1 Eggerthellaceae bacterium | reverse complement strand
GCAAGAAAACGGACAGAAATCCGGCTTAACGCCGATGATCGTTAGAAAATCGGGCTGAAAATGCGCTCAGCCCGATGTAGTGCTGAACTTGCGTTCAACGTAGGCTGATTGCTCAGCAGCCATTCGATGACATTCCTTACCTTTATTCCGTTCTCGTCGCCGAGTCCGAATCTATCCAAAGTGAGTATTGTCTTCGGATAGTTGTCTCTCGGACGCTTCAGAGGTCTGAACTCCCGGCCCCTGGTCTCAGGGGACATGATGGTCTGCGACACCTGGAAATATTCCACGGAATCGTATCTTTTCGCAAGGAAATCGACCTCGGAATCCCTGTACGAGCCTACTCTCACATCATATCCTCTGCGGAGCAGTTCCACATATACAATGTTCTCGAGAGGTCTGCTGATATCTGTCCCAACACTCATGTTCAGCACTGCCTTTCTGATACCGAGGTCGGTGACATAGTATTTGCAGTTGGTCGAAAGCAATTTCCTGCCGACCATGTCGTAACGGTCGCAGGGCAGAATAAGGAACGCATCCTCCATTGCCTTGAGATATAGTGAAACGGTAGACTCCGGGAGCCCGGTATCCTTTGCGATCGAGGATTTGTTGGTGAGGTTGCCTATGTTCGAATAAAGGAATTTGGCGATCTCCTCTACCTTGTCGGGATCGCTCACGTGCACATGTCTCCGGACATCTTTCACTGTTATTGTGAGGAAGACCCCTTGAAGATAATCATGTATGTAATGTTGGTCTCTTGTGATATCTACTCCGGGCAGACCTCCGAACTCGAGATATTGGGACAAACCCTCTTCACGGTCGGCGATATCGTTGAGTTCCATGAATTCAGCGAGGGACAGGGGGAACACTTTGATCTCGACATGGCGGCCGGAGATATGTGTGGCCAATTGTGATGATAACAGGTCTGAATTCGAACCGGTTACATAGACGTCGCAGTTTCCGGCGGCATTCAGGGCGGACAGGGACAGTTCCCATGAGCGGATGTTTTGGATCTCGTCGAGAAGGACATAGTTTATGACATCTGGGTGAATCCTTTTTTGAAGAAGCGAATTGAGCTGTTCGCTGTCTTTTATGTATTGGTATTCGAAATGCTCGAAGTTGATGAATATGATATTATCTTCGGCGATCCCGGACCGTTTGAGTTCGTCCGCATACTGTTCAAGCAGGACGGATTTTCCACTACGCCTCATGCCTGTGATCACTTTGATCACATCGGTATCGTCCCGGCCCGCACGGATTTTTTTGAGATAGTGCTCGCGTATCAGATATCCTGTCATCAATGAGTGTAGGTGGTTGATGTATAAATCCATTATTAATCGTGGATTAATGCATAATTTACATTTTTCCACGATAAATCGTGGATTTATGTAAATTGTCCTCTTAATTATGAATATTATAGCGTAAATACGCACTATTATTCAATAAGTTTTTATTTCTCTGACACATACGATTTCTGAACCAAAATGGAGATCGCAAGAGGCACCTACCTCGAAAAGCTCATTTCCCGCAGATGGGACGGTCTGGTGAAGGTCATCACCGGTATCAGAAGGTGCGGTAAGTCCTACCTACTGTTCAAGCTGTTCAAGGACCGTCTTCTGTCCGAAGGGGTCCTTCCCGAGGACATCATCGAGATCAAACTTGATGAAATGGGTTTCATCTCCCTTCGTGATCCCATCGCACTTTACGATCACATAATCAAACTGACCTCCGACGGAAAGAAGAGGTATGTCTTCCTCGATGAGATCCAGATGGTGTCCTCCGTACCGAACCCCTATGTGAAGGACGGAGAGAAGATAACCTTCTATGAAACACTCAACAGTCTTCTGAACCTCGGATATCTTGACATTTACGTCACAGGCAGCAATTCACGTATGCTTAGTTCCGATGTCCTCACACAGTTTCGCGGACGTGGTGAGGAGGTCCGCATACATCCGCTCTCATTCTCCGAGTTCCATGCTGCCAAAGGCGGGAACCTTTCGGACGATTACCGCGAATACCTCACCTTTGGTGGTATGCCACGCGTTGTGTCCCTGAAGAGCGAGGAGGAGAAATCGGAATACCTAAGGTCCCTTTTCAGAGAGACATACATCAAAGATATTGAGGAAAGGCACCGGGTAGACCATCCTGAGGTCCTTGAAGGTATCATCGATCTGCTATGTTCCAATGTGGGTTCCCTCACCAACCCCCGTACAATCGCATCCGCTTTCAGGAATGTCAGCGAGGGTACTGTGAGAAAATACCTCGACTACATCATCGATGCGTTCCTTTTCACCGAAGCGAAGCGTTTCGATGTCAAAGGAAAACGTTATTTCTCCTTCCCTGAGAAGTTCTACTGCGAAGATGTGGGGCTCCGTAACGCCCGCCTCAATTTCAGGCAGCAGGAGGTGACCCATCTTATGGAGAATGTGATCTTCAATGAGCTCTGCAACCGCGGTTTTTCCGTGGATGTGGGGGTGGTGACCCTGAATTCGAAGAACTCCGAAGGTGTGTCGGTCCGTATTCCGAAGGAGATCGATTTCGTTGCGAACAGGTTCGGGGAGAGGGTGTACATACAATCTGCCTTCGCGATCCCGGATGAGCAGAAGATGAAGGTGGTCACGGAACCGTTCAGACTTGTCAGGGATTCGTTCAGAAAGGCCGTCGTCAGTGGAGATACAGGAAACCGTTGGTTCGATGACAACGGTGTTCTTCACATAGATATTATTGATTTTCTGATGGAAACGGATAGTCTGAGATGAATTTTATCACGAAAAAATACACTGATTCAGGGCATTCGTTTTCAGCATTCATATTATTTTAAGTTTTGGAAAAAAACCGCGTTAACCCCCCAAAAAGTGGAAAAATGGCAACTTTTTACCCCCCAAAAAGTGGAGAAAAATCTATTTTTTACCCCCTTAAAAAATGAATTGGATGATATTTACAGTACCAGCAGATGCGGTAAGAAGTTCCGTTGAAGATGATTGTCAGCCCTATGCGGAATCTGACAGAGTTAAATCGTGTTATTACAAACACTTAAACAAAAGCTCAATATAGCAACCGATCATGAATACCGAAAGGATCTTTCTGTACGACACCACTCTCCGCGACGGTGCCCAGTCGGAGGGCATATCATTCTCCGCCGATGACAAGATCGATATTCTCAGGAAACTCGATTCCTTCGGTATCCCGTTCGTCGAGGGCGGATGGCCCGGTTCCAGTCCCCGCGACGACCTGTTCTTTGAAAAGGCAGGCAACATAGAACTTCAGAATTCGGAACTCGTGGCCTTCGGCAGCACAAGGAGGCACGGTCTTCCTGCCTCGGAGGACCCGAATCTCCTTGCATTGGCTGCCTCTCCCGCAAAATGGTGCTGTATATTCGGCAAGAGCTGGGATTTCCATGTCACCGATGCGCTCCGTATCTCCCTCGAAGAGAATCTCGAGCTCATCTCCGACAGTATACTGTTCCTTATATCGAAAGGGAAACGTGTGATGTTCGACGCGGAGCACTTCTTTGACGGCTTCTATAATAACAGAGAATATGCATTGAAATGCATACAGGCCGCCGCCGGGGCAGGTGCGGAATATATCATATTGTGTGACACCAACGGAGGACGTCTTCCCGTGCAGATCTCCGATGCTGTTCGTACTGTCGTATCCTGCTGTGATGCGAAGATCGGCATCCACTGTCACAACGACTGCGAACTCGCCGTCGCGAACTCATTGGCTGCGGTGTCCGCAGGGGCTGTGATGGTACAGGGTACTGTGAACGGAATAGGCGAAAGGTGCGGTAACGCGAACCTCTGTTCCCTGATCCCGGACCTGAAACTCAAAATGAACTCGGATATAGGGAATATACATCTCGAGGGCCTCACAGAACTCTCTCATGTCATATCGGAGATCAGCAACTGCCCTGCGGATTCTTCGTTACCCTATGTCGGAGAGAAGGCCTTCGCCCATAAGGGAGGCATGCACGTCTCCGCATTGGTCCGCGACCCCCGCACATACGAGCACATTCAGCCCGATCTCGTGGGTAACAGCAGACGCGTACTCGTTTCAGATATGGCCGGCAAGGCGAGCATCGCAAAGAAACTCTCCGAACTGGGTATCGATATCGACAGTTCCGAGAGCAGGAAGATCACCGACATGATCAAGAACCTCGAATTCAAAGGATATGAGTTCGAGGGTGCGGACGCCAGTTTCGAACTCCTTGTGAGAAGGATCAAGGACAAGATCGTTCCTCCGTTCAAGGTCGAAGGGTTCAGGGTGTTCATAGACGACGCATTGGGCGGTATGACGGCCGAAGCTTCGGTGAAGGTCCGTGATTCCGAAGGTGCCCTCGAACACACCGCATCCGACGGAGACGGTCCCGTCAACGCATTGGACAACGCTTTGAGGAAGGCACTCTCTAGATTCTTCCCGGAGATGGACCGCATCCGTCTGGTGGATTACAAGGTCCGTGTGCTCGATGAGAAGTCCGCCACCGCCGCTTCGGTGAGGGTTCTGATAAGAACTTCGGACGGGACCCGCGATTGGACCACCGTCGGGGTCTCGGAGAACGTGATCGAAGCGTCCCTGATAGCCCTCACGGACTCCTTCGAATACGCTCTGATGAAGCTCTGATCAGGCAAACAGGTGCTAACTTTACGCTTACATGCTAACTGTACTGTTCGGTTTTTATACTCACGCAAGGACAGTATGTATTCGTGAGCAACATGATAGCGCACTTAAAGAGAAAACTGAACAGAACCGACAAGAAGGGAGGCATCGAAGGCCTTCCGATGGAACTGATGATCATCATTGTGGTCGCCGCACTCGGGACCGCGATCCTGGTCGGATGGATGAGCAACATCGAAGAACCTCAGACGATCGGAGACGTCGACAGCAGCGCGTCCCAGTTCGTCCTCAGCAAGGACACCGGCAACTTCTCGACCACCATCACCGTAAGGGATAACAACGGAGACCCCATCGAGGGAGCCACCGTCGTGCTCACCGGCTGTGGTGTCAAGAACGCATCCTCCTCCAGCTACTACTCTTACTCCTACTCCAACACAAGCAACTCCGGAACATCTGTCAACGGCACCACCAACAGCAACGGAGAAGTCACCTTCAACAACCTCAGCGTGACCAAGACCTCCGCCGGAGTCGGCTATGTGAACGTCCATGTCTCTGCCGGAGACTACGGAGAGAACAACACCCTCAAGATCCCCGTGGTGAGGTGATTGGACAGCAAGGGCGTGATGGGATTCCCGGTGAGGATCGCTTTGGCCTTCCTCATCATCGCCCTTTGCACTCCAACCCTGATGTCCGCCGCATCAGATTTTTCCCAGCAGGCGGACATCAACGGGATGGACGACGACCTCGACCGGATCTCCGAAGCGGCCACCAAGGCCTACCTCGGAGGTTCCGGTACTGTCATCAGAACTTATGTGGAACTCACTCCGGGGTACGAGATCGTGCTCGGAGGCGAGGACGCAGACCGTTACACCGTGAAGCTCATACACAGCGGAGAGGTCGTCGAAAAGAGATATCTGGCACATCCTACCGTTCCCGTCCTGGAAAAGATAACCATCGACGGAAGCGGTGACCTTCTGATAGAATGTGTCAATGATCCCGGATACGGAGTGAAGGTGACTTCAGCATGATGGAATTCACAATGTCAAGGGTCACACTGATCATCTGCGGAGCGATACTGATCGCCGCGGTGGCAGTGCCCCTTTCAGGAATCTACGAAGACAAGACCCAGGAATCCCTGGGAGATATGACGGAGAAGACCGCGGTGATGATCGATTCCTTCTGGAATTCGGACATCGACAAGATGTATCTCGACGGGAACTCCCTGCTTCCTTCTGCCGAGTATTCGCTTAGCGTCGAAGGCTACGAGGTCACGATGACCGACGGTTCGGGAAACGAATACAGGTCCTTTCTGAAGAGCAAGGCGGACAGTTTCACGGTCACCAAGGGCGAGATAGTCACCCTTGTGAAGTACAACGGGGTCCTGATGACTGAAGAGAATGTGCCTCAGGCGGTCGAAGAGACCAATGTGCCAGATGTCATGGAAGAGGTCGAAGAGGAAGAGCTTGAAGATGAAGAGCCTGAAGAGGAATACGTCGAACCAACCACTGTCAAGAAGACATCCTCAAGTGGCAGCGGAGGTATCAGGGTTTCTTGTAGGCCGATTGTCCTCCCCTTATGATTTTCCCTGTCCGGAATCCGAAATTCATCGGACCGGACGGAATAAACCTCTTCTGAATTTTTCAAAAACAAAATGACTTCAGACGCTTATGTTTCTGACATCTGGGTCTTTCAGAATCTGTCTCCGAAAGTGTCAGAGATCTTGGTGAGTGCGGCGGCGAACCTTTCGATGTCCTGACGGTTGTTGTACACGTACACCGACGCACGGACGCTGCCCTCGATGTCCTTTGAGACGAAGAACGGGTGGGCACAGTGCATTCCGGAACGGACCATGATCCCGTCCATGCTGTCAAGCATCATCGCCACATCATGGGCCCCGAGACCGTCGATGTTGAATGACATCAGAGAACTCCTCTTGGAAGGATCTTCGGGACCGACGATGTGCAGGCCTTTGATGTCCTTCGTGAGTTCATACATGTATCTGACCAGTTCGGCATCGTGTTTCGCCACGTTTTCCATGCCGATCGCTTTGAGGTAATCGAGTGCCGCCTTGGTGCCGAATATGCCGCCGTAGTCCTGCAGACCCGCCTCGAACCTGTCGGGAATGGGTGCAAAATCCACGTGATCGTAGGTGACGAGGCCCACCATCCCCCCTCCGTAAAGACGGGGGCGGAGGTTCTCCAGGACCTCGGTCTTTCCGTACAGCATTCCGATCCCGGAGGGTCCGAGCATCTTGTGGAACGATGTCGCGTAAAGATCGACATCCAGTTTTTTGAGATCGACCGGTATGTGAGGTGCCCCCTGGGCCCCGTCGACCATGACGAGGGCACCGAAGTCGTGTGCGATCTCGGTGACCTCCTTTACAGGTGTGGTGCACCCGGTGACGTTGCTGCATTGGGAGACGGAGACGAGTTTTACGTCGTGTTTCATGGTCTTCTTGAACGCCTCGATGTCGAAGATACCGTCTTTTCCGGAGGACGACCTTCTGAGTGTGATGCCTGCGGTGTCACGGAGGGTCAGCCACGGGACGTAGTTCGAGTTGTGTTCGAAATCCGTGGTGACGACGGCATCCCCTTTCCTGAGACCGAAGCCTCCCGCGACGGTGTTGAGGGATTCGGTGGTGCTCTTGGTGAAGACGAAGTTCTCGGGAGAAGGTCCGTTGAAGAAATCGCAGATCGTCTCGCGGGTCTCGTCTATCCTCATCGAGACCTCGTTCGCCAGGTGGTGGACGCTCCTTCCTCCGCATACCGGGAAGTCGCGGTAGTACTCCGTGACCGCATCGATGACCGAGTCGGGACGCAGGGATTGACATGAACTGTCGAGATAGACCCCTTTGTCGGTCCTCATGGTCGGAAAATCATTGCGCACGGAGTCGAAATCCATAGCGGTGTATCGTATGTTGTCCTTAAAGGCATCGGTTTGCCATTTACTCGGCCATAGGTACGGTCTCAGCACTGCTGGGACATTGTGTTTTCCTCTTTTTCGCGTGAGGCCTCTTCTTTACGCATGATTTATAACGGTCACGGTATACAGAACGTGATGACATCACTGAGAACCGCGGTGGGGTCCGTGTCGCTGGAGAATCCCGGCATGGTCGCATCGGGGATTATGGATGAGACTGGCGCATCGATGGCAAGGATGCTCCGTGCAGGCGCAGGTGCCGTAGTTTCGAAATCGATCGGGGTCCAGCCCAAGCCCGGACACGCGAACCCCTGTTTCACGGAGGTCTCAGGAGGACTCGTCAATGCGATGGGCCTTCCCGGACCCGGAATCGAAGAGTTCGGAGTCGAGATGGAAGAGGCTGTCCGCGAAGGAAAGATAGTCGGTTCCATCGCCGGTGCCGACGCCGATGAATTTTCAATGCTCGCAGGGAAGATGGAGGATTACGGAGCATGTGCCGTGGAACTGAACCTCTCCTGTCCCCACGCCAAAGGATACGGAATGGAGATCGGAACCGATCCCGCTCTTGTGAAGAGGATTGTCTCCGCAGTGAAGACCGCCGTGAGCGTTCCTGTCTGGGTCAAACTGACCCCCAACACCCACATCCTCGGTGAGATCGGAAAGGCCGCGCAGGACGGAGGAGCGGATGCGCTCGTTGCCATCAACACTCTGAAGGCCATGGTCATCTCCCCTGAGTTTGCCAAACCTTTCCTCAGCAACAAGTTCGGAGGTCTTTCCGGAGCCGCCGTGAAACCTGTGGGTGTCCGTGCGATCTACGACCTCAGAAGTGCGGTCTCCATTCCTCTTGTGGGTGTCGGAGGCATCACCAACTGGCATGACGCCGCCGAATATCTGATGGCAGGTGCCGACGCATTCCAGATCGGAAGCGCTGTTCTGACCGACGGGCCCGAGGTCTTCGACAAGGTGAACAAAGGTCTGGCACAGTTCATGAAGGATTACGGATACGATTCCGTCAAGTCGATGGTGGGTGCCGCACATGAGTGAGTATGTCAAGATAATCAAAGCGTTCGACGAGAACTACGACACCAGGACCATCCAGTTCGAACTTTCTGCCGAAGCGAAGCCTGGACAGTTCGTCATGGTATGGTGCCCGGGAATGGAGGAGATCCCCATGTCCCTTTCCGGAACAGGCAGGATCAAATCGATCAGCGTGAAGAGGATCGGTCCTGACACCGAATGTCTTCACAAGCTGAAAGAAGGCGACACCCTGTGCATCAGAGGCCCCTACGGAAACGGTTACGACCTCTCTCCCGGAAGGAAATATCTGATCATCGGAGGCGGGATCGGTACCGCATCCATCCTTCCTGCAGTGGAACAGACCGGTGCGGACACTATCATAGGTGCACGTTCCGAGAAGGACATCGTCCTGAAGGACAGGGCGGAGAAGGCGGCTTCCAACGTCTGGTACTCCACTGACGACGGATCCTTCGGATTCCACGGAAACGCTGTTCAGCTCATGAAAGAGAAGTTCGCCGAGAACCACTACGACTGCATCGTGGCCTGCGGACCGGAGATCATGCTCTACTTCCTGCACAAGGCCTGTGTGGAACTGGGTGTGGACTGTCAGCTTTCTCTCGAGAGGCTGATGAAATGCGGTGCCGGTGTTTGCGGATGCTGCGTGATGGACGGACAGAGGGTCTGCAAGGACGGACCTGTGTTCACCCGGGACCAGATCTCCGCCATGAAGGACTTCGGGGTCCAGAACAGGGACCATTGCGGCCGCATAGTGAAGTTCAGAAAGGGATGAATTTCAAGGATCTGGGTCTGTGAAAAATCAGGCCCGGTCCTTCCCGAAAACCGCATAGATCGCATCGACGATCTCAGGAACTGTCACACCCCACGGGACCTGAACTGTGTTCCCGTCGAGCTCATACCCTGTTTTTATACGGCAGCATTTTACAATCGTCTTGATTCCATCATCTGGCACATGGTCCTTCGGACACACATTGATGAACGGGACATCCTTTTTGTAAAGCTCGGCGAAGATCCTTCTCGACAGGCGACATCCTACCAGAGTGACATCCTCTCCTTCGATGTCCGGGACCTGGTCGAGATAGCAGCAGGGACGGTCGCCTACAGTGCCGGACCCGCAGCAGGGGAACATCACCATTTCAGTAGTTGCCTTCTTGGACTCATCTGCGAAATCAAGGATGTGTTCCTCTGTGATGACCGGAAGATCGACATAACCTGATGCAAGGGCAATCTTCGTCAGATAACCGAGCTTCGACGGATACGGCGGAACGCTGTCGATTATACGCAGTCTGAGCGGAGTGATGTCCTTGATGAAACTGATGTGGGAGAAAAGCCCCTTCACCACCACTGCCTTTCCGGGGAATTCCGTCTGCAGCAAGGCCAATGCGGGAAGGTTAAGGACATCCATCTCCGGACGTTCTACATACACTGTGTTATCCGGAAGGGAGATGATCTCATAATCCGTGACCTTTCCGAAGAGTCCGTCGCCCATGACCTTGTGGATCTTCAGTACCGCATGTTCCCCGCAGTGTTCAAGGACTATGTATTCCGCACGTTTGTATGCGGTCCAGTCCTTCATCAGGGAAGATATGGAATCCTCTGAGAGAACAGTGTCCACCGAACGCACGGAGATGTCCTTGCAGTGCATGCGACGCAATATCCCTCGTCCATTAATTGTTTTACGGGGTGCTGGCCGTCAAATCTCAGAAAGGATTTAATAGGGTTGACCGATAACGTGAGCTAAGGTCGGGGTATCACAGCGGCTATGAGCGGGACTGCAGATCCTGATATGGGGGTTCGACTCCCTCCCCCGACTCTTCCTTTTTGTAGATAATTTGGACTCTTCGGATGGTCTAAAATATATGTTTGGCAATTCGGAGGCATGTATTGTCCGCAATGCGGTTGGACTGTCTCCGAAGAGGACTCGTTCTGTCCCAGATGCGGCATGTATCTTACGGTGAACTCTGAGTCCACCTCACAGACGGTGACCGAGGTCACAGCATATCCGGAACCTGTCAGGGTGGAGATCCCGGACTACGGCGGGGAGAAATCCTCTCGGAAGTCCACGGTGAAATTCCTGGCGATCCTGGCTGTCGTCATCCTTTTGGCCGTTTTGATGTTCATTCCCCAGCCCGAAGGGTCGCTGCACGGTGCATCGTTCAGCGAATCTGCGGCTGTCGCGGATGATGCGGTCGTCGGAACCTATTACTGTATAACACCGGTCTCCGGATTCGTCGACGATGAGGGGAACACCGTTGCGACGATCGCCTTCTCGGACGGTTCCGGTGTCGGCAGCGGATTCAAACTTACCTTGGCCGACGGAAATATCGGTTCCTGCAGCTGGACCATGAAGGGACTTTCGATAGACCACAGCAATATGACAAGATCCTCGACCGCTGTCAGTCCGACGTTCTCCGGATTCTACGGCGACTGCACCGCCACCGTTTCGTATACCGATTCTTCCAATACACAGGTCACGGAAACTCTGAAGTTCTCTGTTGACCTTCACAGAAGCTACTCCTGGAAATATGACGGAGGTTACTTCAAATTCGATACTGTGATCGATTTCGACGACACCTATGATTCGTCGTCGAACTATAGTTACCTGAGTCCGACCTATGACATCATCAAAAAGCAGACCATGGACGATCCCTTCTCGTTCTCGAAATGGTCCTGCACCCCGGAATTCATTGTGATGAACAGTCCCATCAAATCCATCGCGGAGACGCTCGGCAAATTGTACACTTCCGCATACGGCGAGAAATCCCTTGATCAGAAGTATGCGAACTTCCTTCTGGGATATGTTCAGATCTGCTTCTCCTACAAGCTGGACAATGCCCTGTACGGTTATGAGGAATACTTCGCCTTCCCGATGCAGACCATCTATTACGGGGCGGGGGACTGCGAGGACACATCGATCCTTGCTGCCGCTGTCGCCGGAGCAGCGGGATACAAGACCGCGGTCTTCCTGCTTCCGCAGCACGCGACCGTGGGCATAGCGCTCGATAATTATTCAAGTCCCAGGATCTCGGACGGGGAGATCCTCAGTCAGACCGTCGATGGTGTCACATACTACTCCGGCGAGACCACCGTGGATTCGTTCCAGGAGCTCGGCGTCATCGCCAAACACACCAACACGGCCGGGGGCAAAGACTACTATTCCAGCTATCTGGGACTCGAGGTCTTCGGATACGGAAAATACGGTGTTTACACCGTCAGTTCAGAGGAGGAGACGATATGAGACTTCCCAAGATGTATTATTGCCTGATTGTGTGCGTACTGATCTTCCTGGGAGTCATCGTTTATTCCGCATTCACGCCGGAAGATGAGAGTTGGAAGAAGGTCCCGGACATGTTCGGTCTTTCAAGCACGGAATGCACAATTTCCATAGATGACGAAGACGGAACTGAACTGCCCGTCTGGTCCCTGCCTTCGGGCAAATCATATTCGGATATCGAATGGTCATCTGACAATGAATCCGTCGCTTCCGTATCGGGAGGAACTGTGAAGGGATTGTCCGAAGGAACAGCCCTGATCACCGCCAAACTCGGGGATTATTCGGACACCTGCAAGGTCACCGTGATCACAGGGGAAGTAAAGACCCAGAGCCGTAATTATGATGCATATTCTAAGGACTTCGACTACCTTCTTCTCAGTGACAGTACGACCGGAGGTTTCGCCCAAGGGCTGCTTTCTGCGACATTCAACGCAGGGGACTGTGTGGTCTTCTCGCTGGCAGGATACAAGGAGAAGTGGCTCACAGATAACACGACCTTTGTCGGCAATGCATCTGCCGATTTCGCGAAGATCGTCATGAAACTCATTGATTCCGATGGCAATGTTGTTGCTTCTGAAGAGTATACCAACGAGTACAAGAGTTATACTGTTCCGTTCGACGGTTCCACTCACACCATTACTCTGAACAAATCCGACACCGCCCTCTTTTCCGTCAACAAGAGCAGCCTGAGCTACGGTGAGACCTATACCGTTTCATTCATCCTGTATGCGAACAACGGTCTGTTCTCGTACACCTCTGTGGTGGATACTTTTGAATACTGCAAGGGTGACGGATATCACGATGTTTCCGGCACGTTCACCAGAGCCTACGCATGGAGGTTCGGAGGAACAAGCACAACTTACACCGAAAATGAGTACCTTCATTCCTTCACGATCACCTATGATTATGCCGATTACTGGAACAGCTATTACAAGAGCTCCAAACTGCTCACGATAACCGACAGCAGTGTCCGCGACTACAGGACCTATGAGTGGGTCTATGAGTTCGCATCGGACAGTACAATGGTGGCTGAACTATCAGAAATGCTGAAGGAATCCTACAGAGAATCGGATTACACAGGTCAGGATTTCGCACAGTATATACTGGCGTTCGGACAGATAAACTACGATTACTGCTACGACAACGTTCAGTACTATATCAACGACGATCAGTACTCGGATAAGGTCGACTTCTGGGCGTATTCTGGACAGACGATCTTCTCTGGTTACGGAGATTGTGAGGACACTTCCATCCTCATCGCTGCGATCTACAAGAAGCTCGGGTATGAATCCGCAGTGATGGTGCTCCCCAACCATATGGCACTGTCTGTCCATCTCAAAGATTACACGAACGCCATAGGCGGGGAGTACATGGCCGTCACCAAGGAAGGAAAATCATATTACTTCTGCGAGAGCACCGTCAAATCGCCTGTGCTTGCATTCAGTCTGTACTCCTACAGATGGGTCAGCTATTACGAAGGTCTCAGCAGCATGTCCACCTACTATCTCATAGGAATGTCAGGTTCCGACTATCAGGATTCTGACCTGAAGGGATTCTACATCCTGTGAGGTCACTGGGAGATAAGCTCGCGGTAATTCGAAAGTGCCAGGAGGTTCTCGTTGGGGGTCTGCGGAGGCACTCCGCACTCGGGACCGATGAGGTCGAAACCCGCATCGACGGACTGTCTGGCACTTTTGATGACATCCTTCGGTGTGCCTGAGAGGAGGGTCTGAACGGGATTGATCGCTCCGAGCAGTCTGCAGTTCTTTCCGGCAAGTCTAACATACTCCAAACGGTCGGACGATGCTTCTGCCGAAAGGCAGTCCTCCCCGAGGGCGGACAGTCTGTCAGCCACCGGGAATGTGTCCCCGCAGCTGTGGATGGTACAGTAAGAATCCTTCCTCGCTTTCGAGATGACCTTGGGAAGATAGTCTCCGATGAGCGGTCCGAAGAAATCCGGGGGCAGGAGATTGCAGTCCGCCTCTTCGATTATCATGACATTGTCGCAGTTCTCCGAAAGGAGGGAAGCATAGGCTTCTTGATAGGGAGTGATCTTCGACACCCATTCGGTGATTCTTTCTGGTTCCATGCACATGGCCATGGCCACCTCCTCGAAGCCTGCGAGGTAGTTTACAAGACCCAGAGGCCCGATCATGGCGGCGGTGACGAAGAGATCCTCATGTCTGCTGAGCTCTTTACAGGAACCGACGATGCTCTGGATCCAGTCGTCGGAGAGGAATTCGGAGATACCTTTCAGTTCCGGAACGGGGGCGATGTCACCTCCTGTACGGTACGGCGAGGAGGTCAGGACAGGCTGCGACTCTTTGGTCCCGGGATCGATCCCGCAGCCCAATGCATGCGCCTCCACCGTTATCGAATACGGGATACGCGCGGTGGCGAATCCCATGAGGATCGAAGGCTGCAGTGCGAGTTCGGTCATACCTTCGGTGTCGAAGTTCGCCTCAGGCCAGAAATGCCCGCAGGCGTTCATCTGTTCCACAGTACCGGTCTGTGTGAAAATCGCTGGCGGCGGAAGATCGTGTCTGTGGCCGTCCATCGCATCGATTATCTCCTCACGAAGGTTCATGAATGAGAATCGTCTGTTTCCGTAATATATCTATCGAGGACCGTTTTAGGACATCTGGGTCATTGAAAATCCTACTTTTCCTTTCTGTCTCCAATCTCGGTTCCAAGCCACTCGTTATATATGATTTTCGAGATTGCAGACCGATTGAAATGACAGAAGTCAGAGCAGCACTTGTCGGAGCATGCGGAAGAATGGGTTCCATGCTCGTGAAACGCATCATGTCCACCGAAGGAATCACCGTCGTCGCAGCATTCGATCTCGTCCGCATCGGAGAGGACATTGGAGAGGTCGCAGGTATCGGAAAGATCGGAGTCTCCGTTTCCGATTCCAAAGATCTCGCAAAGGTCCTGAAAGAATCCAAAGCCGATGTCTACATCGATTTCACCATTGCGAAAGCGACCGTCGTCAACGCGCCCATCGCGGCATCCTGTGGCGTCAACCTCATCATCGGAACCACCGGACTCACCGCCGAGGACAAGACCATGATCACCCAGGAGGTCGTGAAGAACAATGTTGCAGCCGTCATCAGCTCGAACTACTCCATCGGTGTCGCAGCATTCATGAAACTCTGCAAAGAAGCTGCAGGCATCCTCGGAAACGACTACGATGTCGAGATCATCGAGGCCCACCACAACCAGAAGAAGGATGCTCCCAGCGGAACCGCGATGTCCGTCGCGGAGATCATCAGCAAGGAGATGGGCGGAAAAGAGTTCGTCTACGGACGTGAGGGTGTCTGCCCCCGCGGAAAGGAGATCGGGATCCACGCCATCAGGGGAGGAGACATCGTCGGTGACCACACCGTCATGTTCATCGGAAACTCCGAGAGGATCGAGATCCGCCACCAGGCACACTCCCGTGAGATCTTCGTGGGCGGCGCCGTCATGGCGGCCCAGTGGGTCGTCTCCCAGAAGAAGGGCGTCGTCTATGCGATGTCCGATGTGCTTTCCTGAAACCTTTACAAGGGCCTCAGGGCCCTTCTCTTCAAAGACCCAGATATCGGAAAACGAGGTGTGACAGTACTTGACAAAAGTGGCTTTGATCAAACTCACGGACTTCCCTGACGGAGCTATAGAGTCTATGGTGTCCGCTTTCACGGACACTGCGAAGGAGGCAGGTCATCAGGTGGCCGTCACACTTGCCGAGAGGAACCACGTCTGTTCCTGTGGCGGATGCTGCGGCGACGAGGGATGCGGCGACGATGACTGTCTCTGCACCTTCTCCAAGGAATATGTCGATATCGCGGATGTGGTGGTGTTCGCATTCCCCTGTGACAACGACCTCCGTATGAGTCAGCTGAAGCATATCGTCAGCAAATCTGTGGGCAAATGTTCCCCCAGCGAGAAGAGGGTCATGCTGCTTTCATGTTCCCCTTCTTTCGACGAATCGATATTCTCCAAGGTCGTCGAGTTCTTCCGCGAAGTATGTTTTTCGCTCGGCTGGGTCTATGCGGGCGATGCCCTCATCGAAGGGCTTCCTGATGCCTGCGAGGGCGGAGATCCCATCTCCGAGAAGAAGGCCATCGCATTGGCAAAGACCATATGATTGAGGTGTGAAGATGGAAGCTGGAGCAGCGATGGAAGCGATGAAGGCGGCCGTGAACTCCGGTGATCTCTACGAGGTCGACAGGTTGTATTCGGAGGCATGTTCCGACATCGGCAACAGGGTCGAGGACAAGGCAGGTCTCTGTCTTTACTGCGTTTACGCGCATCTCAACTACAAGGACTATGCCGGAGGGGAGAGGTATCTCCTCGAGGCATTGGGATATTCGAACGACCCCAGCTGCAGAAGCATCCGGGGAAGAGTTCTTTTCAATCTTTTCAGACTGAAGTTCAACCAGGGCGATATGGTCAACGCCACCCATTACGGGCAGATGGCCATAATCGAGCTGGAGAACGGACTTCCGGACACGCAGAACGATATTGAGTATATCCGTGCCCGGATGGGATGATCATTCCTGAATGATCCTTCCGTCGCGTCCGAGTATTACTTCCTGGAACTGGATCTTCTTTCCGCATCCTTCGATAGCTTCGGTGAGGATCTTGGTTAGTCCCGAACAGCACGGGACCTCCATCCTGATCACCATGATCTTTTCGATGGGGTTGTTCTGAAGGATGTCGGCGACCTTGTTGAAACGGGCGCGGTCGTCGAGTTTGGGACATCCGATGATCACGGCGTTGCCGTCGAGGTATCTTTTCCTGATGTCTCCGAGAACGAAGGCGGTACAGTCCGCCGCGAAGACGATGGTCCCTTTGAACCAGTTCGATTTCGGAGGGACGAGCGCCAGCTGGATGGGCCACTGGTGGCCGGGGATCTCAGGCATCTCGGATCCCGGGCAGGAGACGTGGAGGCCGTGGTCGTGCATCTCGTGGTGGTGCTCGGCGTGTGCCTCTTTGAAGCTGATCGCATTTCTGGGACATGCGGGAAGACAGTCTCCCAGGCCGTCGCAGAAGTCCTTTCTGACCAGTTTCGCTTTGCCGTCGACGAGGGCCAATGCTCCCTCGTGACATGCATTTACACAAAGTCCGCAACCGTCGCATTTCGATTCGTCGATGACGAGTTCTTTTCCCTGCATGAGGTTTCTGATGTTGTGCTTATTATAGGGTCTTTTGCTTTTTAGGTATGTTTAACATATTTTGATGGTGTAGATATCGGTATTTTCAAAGACCCAGATGTTCGATTTCAATGATCCGTGATTTCACCAAACTGATTTAACGGACCTCCTGCATGCACATCCATAATCTCCCGGGAATGATCAGATGAAGTACAAAGCCGTGATTTTCGATATGGACGGAACCCTTTTGGACACAGAGAAACTCAATGTCAGGTTCTGGATGGAGGCCGGCCGTACCTTCGGTTACGAGATCACCAGGGAGGATGTGCTTTTCATCAGGAGTCTCGACGGACGTCTTGTGAGGAAATATCTCGGCGAGAGGTTCCCCGGGTTCGATTTCGATACGGTCCGCGACGAACGCCGCAGGCTGATGGACGTGCATGTGGATAGCAACGGAGTCGAACTGAAACCGGGTGTGAAGGAGATCCTCGAATACCTGCGTTCCAAAGGCGTGAAGACCGCAGTCGCCACCGCATCGCGTCAGGACCATGTGACGAAGTATCTTTCCATGACCGATATCGACGGGCTGTTCGACGAGGTCGTATGCACTTCTGCCGTCAAGAACGGAAAACCTGCACCGGACGTATATCTTTACGCATGCGAAAGGATCGGAGAGTCTCCGGCGGATTGTGCCGCAGTGGAGGATGCTCCGAACGGTGTGAGGTCCGCGTACGATGCGGGATGTCATGTCATCATGATCCCCGATCTGACGGGTCCCGATCAAGAGATGCGTTCAAAGGCGACCGTTTATGATGATCTGTGTGCGTTCCTGAAGGACCTGAACTGAGGGGAAATCTTATCTCCGAGCGGGAGTATTGCACATCATCTCACGGGAGCACATTGCATCGCGGTGTGTACGGTCTGACAGCGGGAGAGGCACGGCGCGCCCGCCCCGTGGGATGCTGACCTTATTTTTGCAAAATGGGCATGTCCCAGATAGGATTTTCATCGTTATTTCTCTTCATTAAATAACCTATTTTATGTTGTGATAATTCTAAATATCGCTGAGATGTTAACAAATTGTATCGCATTGGTCCTGGGACGTATGTGCCCTTGATGTTCGACCCTACAGGCGGA
>CAVGRR010000030.1:0-18119 GCA_963631655.1 Eggerthellaceae bacterium | reverse complement strand
CGAAGGAACTCAGTTACTCCGTATACCGTAAAATCCGTGAGTTAGAGTAAGAACAACAATGAACAGCCCGGAACCTACAACGGAGAATCGCCCGTGCTTTCCATCATCGGAAACGCAGACGGTGACGAAAAACTCGACAGTGCAGATATCGCCATCATCAAAGACGTCATCAGCAAGAACGGAACCGCTACGGATTATCCCAACTGCGATGCAAACCAGGATGGAAAGATCACCGACGAAGATGTCGCCTGTGTCCAGAACCTCATAGACGGAAAGGCCACCAAGGCCAACGTCATCTGCCTTGACAAATCCGGAAACACCGTCGCGGTCGAGGTCAGCTACCCCCTTACCAAGGTCGCCACCTTCACTTCCAACATCAACGCCGACATCCTTATGTGCGGCGGAGAGAACCGTGTGTCCGCCTACAACTCCGTCAGCTACGACAACCTGGAGTCCAAACTCATCTCTGTCGACGGTGTCATCGATCTCGGCGGATCATCTATGAAGTTCGCTTTCGACAAATTCATCGAGGAGGACGGAAAGACCCACTTCGGAGCACTCATCGTCGATGCCTCCAGGAAAGGAAACATCACCGATGACCAGTACAACACCATGAGCACTTCCGGAATCCCCGTGCTCGTCGTCAAGACCGTCTCCATGGAGGAACAGCTCTCCACCATTATCACCCTCGGATACCTCTTCGGTGCCGACACCTATGCCAACGCAAAGAACATCTGGGACATCAGTCAGCCTGTCCTGAAGACCATGTCCGATGCCATCAACAGCCTCACCGACAGTGAGAAGAAGAAGGTCATCGGAGTCATCATGGGATACATGCTCATGGACAAGGATTCCGAGAACTATGTCAACATCGAGGAGGCAGGCGCGATGCCCCTGTACAAGGTCGACGACTCATTCAAGAACATCATCAGCACCGGTTCCTCAGTCAAGATCAACACCGGCGAGAACCAGCTTGCCAACTACGATGACAAGATCGACTCTCTCATCAGCGTCCGTTCCATCGACCGTTCCGCCGACAAGACCGCTGCAGACAGCGAGATCGTCACCCAGTGGGAGAAGTATCAGAAATACTTCAACAAACTCGACTGCTACAAGGACCTTGTTTACGTCAACTCCCTCCTGCCCGGAGTCGTGAAGGTCGCTTACATGCTCGAGAACCTGTATCCCGACAAGGTCTCTGCAGGATTCGGCGATGAAGTGTTCCAGAAGTTCGTCACAGCATGCCCTGATTACCTCGGCGGATGCACCGTTGACAACATGATCACCATCTTCACCTACGATGACTACAACGCCATCAAGAACGCCTCTGCTTGAGGTCTGAAACACCGAGGGGGAATTATTCCCCCTTTAATTTTCACAGGCAGGCATCATTCTGAAGTACATCACCCGTCAGCAAAGCGATAACGAATTCGTAAACAGATACCGCAGTCAGCTTTTCAAAAAGATCGTTCTGGCACTTGTATGTCTGATCGTGCTCATCATCCTGACAGCGTATTTCAGTTTGGTGTTCTACCCGAGCATCTCGCCGTCGAAGGCGTTGGACATCATCATCGGCCACATCCTCGGCAGGAGCTATCCTCCGCGTTCTGTGGAGTACTGGGCGGACTATTACATCTGGAACAGGGCGATGCCGATGATCGTCGGTGCCATCGTTGCAGGCTGCGGACTTGCGGCCGCAGGTTCGCTGATGCAGTCCACGATGAACAATCCGCTTGCGGACCCTTACAGCACCGGTATCTCCTCGGGAGCATGTCTCGGTGCGGTCGCATCGATCATCGTGGGCATCTCCTTCGCCTCGGCAGGAGGTTACGGCATTGTGGTGAACGCGTTCATCGGAGCAATGGTCCCTGCGATGGTCATCATCGTTTTATCACGCAAGATCCGGATGACCCCGGCCACCCTCATCCTTGCCGGTTCCGCCTTATCCTACTTCTTCAACGCCATGATCACCTATCTGATGAGTGCGGCGGATGAGGACGACCTCAAAAGGGCCTATCTCTGGCAGGTCGGAAACTTCGATTACGTCAACTGGGACACCCTTCCCATCATGCTCATCATCACGGTGATCGGTTCCATACTCGTCTTCACCCTGTCCAAACAGCTCAATGTCATGAGCCTGGGGGACAGGAGCGCCAAATCCCTGGGTCTTGATGTGGAGAACTTCAGGACCCTCTGCCTGATCCTCATGGCGATAATGACCGCAGGGATCGTCTCGTTCACCGGGATCCTGGGATTCGTGGGACTTGTCGCTCCGCATATTGTAAGACTCGTTGTCGGTTCCGACAACAGGTTCGTCCTTCCGATATCGATGCTGGTGGGTGCCACGCTCATGCTGATATCGGAATACATAGCGGAAGTGGTCCTCGGCGTCGCGGTGGGTGTCGTCGTGTCCATCATCGGAAGTCCGATCTTCTTCGCTCTTATCGTCTGCAGGAAGAAAGGCAAAGGGTGGTACTGATGTCGGAACCCGGTTTCGTCCAAAGATATCACCTCAAAAACAGGAAAAAGGTCCTGATCACCGCCTTGTTCATTCTTCTAACTGTAGTAGCATTGTTCATCGCAATCGGTGTCGGAATGTACCGCATCTCGTTCGTCGAATCGATAAAGGTTTTCATCGACCACCTCACAGGAAACGTGACCAACATCAAAGGCGATGCGTTCGTCTGGGACATTCGTCTTCCCCGTGCATTGGGTGCCATTCTGATCGGTGCCACATTGGCCCTCGGCGGTGCCGTCATGCAGAACGTCACCAACAACCCTCTCGCGGAACCTTACACCATGGGTGTCTCCTCAGCGGCCTTGACCGGAGCCTGCATAAGCATGGCGCTCGGTATCACCGTCCTGCCGAACGTTCCTGCGGAATACGGGACCATCGCGAACGCATTCCTGTTCGCACTGTTCCCCGTCATCATCATTCTCATAGTATCGAAATTCAGGAAACTGACCTCGGTGGGCATCATCCTCATCGGGATCGCGATGATGTACATGTTCAGCTCCATCGCACAGTACATCATGGTCACCTGTTCAAGTGAAACACTCTCCGACATCTACCACTGGAGGATCGGGTCCCTCGTCAGGATGGAGCAGAACTTCGAAGATCTGGCACTTCTCGCTGCACTGGTCATTCCGCTGAATGCCGTCATCCTCCTGTGTGCCAAAAAACTCGACATAATGTATGCCGGGGACCGCAATGCGAAGACCATGGGCCTCAATGCGAAACGGTTCAGGATCTTCGTGATGTCCCTGGTCTCCCTCAGCACTGCGGCGGTCGTCAGTTTCACCGGGACCATCGGATTCATCGGTCTTGTCGGACCACACATCGCAAGGGTGTTCGTAGGTTCAAACAACCGTTATCTCCTGCCATGCAGCGCATTCTTCGGAGCATTGTTCCTGGTCCTCGCGGACACTGTAGCAAAAATCACCGGCGCCGGAGGTGTGCCGGTGGGTGTCATAAGCTCCATAATCGGAGGACCTCTGTTCCTGTTCATCCTTATCAAATACAACCGGAAGGTGTGGCATTGAGCCGTGTAATCTCACTCAAAAAAGAATCAATGGACAAAGAAACGTTCAGCAGCATCTATGAGGATCCGAAGATCGTCCTCGATGTGAAGGACCTCACGTTCGCATACAATGCAAAGAAGAACCCCAGGCCGACCCTGAAGGACATCACGATCGACATCCACGGGGCACAACTGCTTTCGATCCTAGGTCCCAACGGTGTGGGGAAATCCACCTTCATCCACTGCCTCAACAAGATCCTGGAACCGACCGCTGGGTCTGTCATGATCAACGATTATCCGGTCTCCGGGATCCCGCTGAAGGAGATGGCCATGCTGACCGGATACGTGCCTTATTCGGCGAACGACAGTTTCCCTCTGACCGTGACGGACACCATCCTCATGGGCAGACATCCGCACAGCAAGATCGGTTCCCTCGACGACGACCTGAAGATCGTGGAGGAGACCCTGAAGCTCATCGGGATCGAAGACCTAGCGGACCGTCTTTTCAACGAATTATCGGCAGGTCAGCACCAGAAGGTCATGCTCGCCAGAGGTCTGGCACAGCAGCCGAGGATCCTCTTCCTCGACGAGCCCACCTCCAATCTCGACATCAAATATCAGCTGGAGATCACGCGTCTTCTCAAGAGACTCTCCCGCGAGAAGAACATGCTCGTGGTGATGATCAGCCACGACATCAACATCGCGGCGAAGTATTCGGACAATGTCATGGTCCTGTTGGACGGAGGCATCTACGATGCGGGAAAACCCTCCGATGTCATCACGGTCAAGATGCTGAAAGACGTCTATGACGTGGATGCGATGATCATCGACGACCATTCCCGTCCCCACATGATAATGGTCGACAACTCCGAAGCTATCTCCGACGAAGGGGATCACGGAATCGAGGTGCCCCACACCACAAGAGGAGTACAATCGGTCGAAAATCCGATGTCTGGCACTGTTGATCAGATACCATCTGAAAGATGATCTTTCGGCTCCGGGAAACCATTTAGAAACTATTATATATCGCCCGTCAATAAGGAGTTTCAGCCGTCCCGGTAGTGTAGCGGCCTATCATGAGGCCCTGTCGAGGCCTCGACACGGATTCGAATTCCGTCCGGGACGCCAATTTTCATCTCCACTTCAGAATTCCTCTTTGAGAACACCAATTCAGAGGCCGAAAATGTATCGCATCTATTCCGACGGCGGATCAAGAGGAAATCCTGGTATCTCAGCTTATGCCATCGTGGTCACCGAGAACGGAAAGATCATCCACGAACATGCCGAGTTCCTGGGTGTCCACACCAACAATTATGCCGAATACCGCGGACTCATCGCGGCCATCACCAAAGCGGTGCAGTTAGGTGCCAAAGAAGCCGAATTCGTAATGGATTCCCAGCTCGTCATCAGGCAGATGACCGGCGAATACAAGGTGAAATCCAAGGACATGATGGAACTCCACAGCGATGCGGTGGCATTGTCCTCGCTCATCCCCAAGGTGAGGTTCATCAACGTCAGAAGGTCGCAGGAGTTCATCCCCCGCGCCGACGCCCTCCTCAACGAAGAGATGGACCGCCACAGCAAGTGATCTTACCTTTTCTTAGGTGCGTCTAACCCTATATTACACCTAAATACTCTGGGAGCTATAATCCTGCGATATAAGGTGTGTGCAATGGAAGAGATCGTCTCAGTGAGTAATCTCGTCAAAAACTACGGTGACAAACGTGCCCTCGACGGCATTGACATCCATGTGAAAAGAGGGGAGATGTACGCCTTCCTCGGTCCGAACGGGGCGGGAAAGACCACCGCCGTGAGGGTACTGAGTACCCTGGCGGGTTTCGACTCCGGAGAGGTGTACATCGACGGCCATGATGTGAAGAAGGAACCGATAGAGGCCAAAACGGCCATCGGCGTCATCCAGCAGCAGATCAGCCTCGACAAGGACCTCACCGTATGGGAGAACATGATGGTCCACGCCATGTACCACAAGATCCCCCGTCCCGAAAGAAAGCAGCGCGTCGACGAACTGGCGGACTACATCGGGCTCAGGGAGTATTACAACCGCAGGGTCGACACCTTATCCGGCGGATGGAAGAAGAAGGTCGCCATCGTCTGTGCCCTGGTGGACCGCCCCAAACTCCTCTTCCTCGACGAACCCACTGTAGGATTGGACATTCAGTCACGCAGGAGCATGTGGGACCTTCTCCGCAAGCTCAACGACGACGGGATGACCATTTTCCTCACTACGCACTACATCGAAGAGGCCGAATCGCTTTGCGGGAGAGTATCCATCATCAACCACGGGAAGATCATCGCGGAGGACACACCTGCGGAACTCTCCAAGAGACTGGGCTCTTTCACGGTGGAATATTACGGCACCGACAGAAAGACCCAGTACTGCTATTTCAATTCGAAAGAAGAGGCTGATTCCTTCTCCAAGACATTGGATGACACCAACACCGTCCTCCTCCGCAGGACCAATCTATCTGACGTATTCGTGGAGCTCACCGGGAACCAGATCGCAGAGAACGGCACAGCCAACGCCAAAGGAGGGATGTGATGTCCCTTCTGCACGAGATCTACTACGTCGCGTGGGGCGACTTCAGGTATATGCGCCACACGTTCAAGAACATCCTGATCTCCAGTCTTGTGACTCCCATCCTGTATCTTCTTGCGTTCGGTTACGGTATCAACGGAGGCGCGGTCACCGTGGAAGGCGTCACTGTACCGTATCTCGACTTCGTCATCCCCGGTATCATCGCCCTCACCACCTTGTCGGCATCTTTCAGCGCCACATCCGCCAGACTGAACGTCCAAAGGCTCTATTACCGCTGTTTCGACGAGATGATGATGTGTCCGCTGAGCTGTTCCGCCATTGTGATAGGAAAAGCCGTGATCGGGGTCGTCCGCGGAGTGCTGAGTGCGGGACTGATGTTCATCATCGGTTATGTGCTGGAACCCTCGTTCCTTCACCTTACTCCACTGTTCATAATCAGTCTTTTAGTGGCCTGTTTCACCTTCTCCTTCCTGGGGGTTTCCGCGGCATTGATCGCAAAATCCCACGCATCGATGGCAACGTTCAGTTCCCTGGTCATCACCCCGATGACCTTCCTCTGCGGTACGTTCTTCTCGGTCGCCAATCTGCCTGTCTGGGCCCAGGGCGCACTGTATGTGCTCCCTCTGACCGAGGCTAGTGTGTGCATAAGGTCCGCCACCCTTGACATCTATGCGTTCCCCTACTGGGCGCTGGGGGTGCTGTGCATGTTCATGATCGCATTCTTCCTGCTCGACTATTACCTGGTCAGATACAGGAAGATCTGAAGTGATACCGATGAAGATGAGGATTGTGGTGATTTCGGTCCAATCGGCCGATGCCGTCATCATGGCGGAACCTGCAAAGAGACTTCAGGAGGTCGGCATAGAACCCGAGATCTATGCGAAGAACGGTACCGACATCGACGACGACCCGATACAATACCAGGAACTGCTGGAACATACCCGCATGGCCGATTTCGTCTTCATGAGATGTATGTCGGACACCGACCGTTTCAAAAGGTTCCAGAAGTACAAGACCGTCCTCGGAGAATGCAGAGGTTATGTGCTTGTTTACTCCGGAAGTCCGGACATCACAGTGATGAACAGGTCCCTGTTCCGCGGTTCCGATGAAGAATACCGGAACCTGTGCAGATACTGCGCGGGAAGAGGTGCGGAGAACGAATACGGACTGTATCTTTCGGTCGCGCATCTGCTCGGCCTTACCGAAACCCCCGTTCCCGAACCTGTAACACCGCGTGCGGACGGAATATATCATCCGAAGTTCCCCAGGGACGTGACAAAAGAGGATTACCTCAGTTCGCTGGTCCCCGGACGTCCGACGGCCGGCATCATCTTCGCCAACAGCCTGTGGATCTACAACAACCTGGCCCAGATCGACAGGATGACCGAGATCTTCGAGTCCAAAGGGATGAACGTCATCCCTGTCTTCTACACCGCGGCCTCGTTCTCCATGGACGGGAACAAGATCACCAGGGACGTGTTCAACAAGTACTTTACAGACAACGGAAAGCCGATAATCGATGCCGCCGTGGCCGTGACATCGTTCTCCGTCCTCGGAAGCTCCAAGGACACCAAAGGTCTCGGAACCCCTGATGATGAGAACTTCTACCATACCGTGACGGATGTTCCTGTCCTCCACGCTATCACCGTCTCCGGAGATTACGCGGATTACGAAACAGACAAGCTGGGTCTTAACAAACACGACATCAGCGCCAACGTCGTCTTCCCCGAGATCGACGGGAACATCATCGGATATCCGATCTGCTACACCCCCTCCGGAAGCGGGAAGAAACGTGCAATTCCCATCGACGACAGGATCGAAAGACTTGCCGATCTCACATACAATTGGGCGAAACTCCGTTCAATTCCAGTGAAGGACAGGAAGGTCGCCATCCTCATCTGGCAGTCCCGTCCCGATTCGGGTTCCATCGGCAATGCGGCAGGTCTCGACACCCCCGAAAGCATATCCGAACTTATCCGCAGAATGGACTCCGAAGGATACACGATTGACAATGTGCCAGACAATGGAAAATCACTGATAAACACCATCCTCGAGAACATCACCAACGACCTCGACAACCTTTCTTCCAAAGCGATCCGCGAGAAGGCCGCAGATCTCATATCAACCAAAGATTACAAGGAACAGTTCGGTAAAATCCCTGAGTGGGACCAGTCTCAGATCAAGAATAAATGGGGCGAATGTCCAGGGACCATATGCGTCGACGGGAAGGACATCATCATCCCCGGCATCGTGAACGGGAACGTTTTCCTCGGATATCAGCCGCTGAGAGGTTCCGCGGACAAGATGGAACAGAACATCCACGATCCGGAACTGTTCTCACAGCACCAGTATCTCGCATACTACAGGTGGATCCGTGATGTCTTCAAGGCCGACATGGTCATCCATGTGGGCACCCACGGCACCGTCGAATGGCTTCCCGGAAAGAACGTGGGGATGTCCTGCAAGTGCAATCCCGATGTGGTCCTCGGCGGTCTACCCAATCTGTACTTCTACATCATCGACGACCCGGGTGAGGGGATCCAATGCAAACGGAGAGCTAACTCCGTACTTCTGGGACATATGCCTCCGACCATGGCAAGGGCGGGAGAATACGAGGAGATCTCCGAGGTGGAGATACCTCTGCAGGACTACTTCCGCCTGAAGGGTTCGGCCTCACCCGAACGCCTCAAAGAGCTGGTCAATCAGATCTATCTCAGTGCGAAGGAACACGATATGTTCAACGACCTCGGCATCGAAAACGATCCCGGACCCGAAGGTTTCGACCAATACGTGGTCCCGCTTCACGAATATCTCGATGAGGTCAAGGATGCGCTGATAAGATCGGACCTCCATGTCCTCGGAAGAGTGCCCCAGGGGACCCATTTCGATGAGATGGTCTATTCCCTGGTGAGGCTGGACAACGGGGATGTGCGTTCCGTAAGGGATTCTTTCGCTGACAATGCAGGCATCGATCTCCAGAAGTGCCTCGATGATCCCTCGGGCGTCCTTCCCACAGGAGAACTGAACAGCGAGGCCACCGCCCGCATAGATAAGGAATTCCAGGATCTGTTGACCTGGATGAGGTCCGTGAATTACAACGTTTCCGAGTGTCTGGCACATGTGGAATCTCTCCATGGAAAAGTGTCTCCGGACCTGAAGGAAGGCATAGAGTTCATCTGCAACAAGGTGGCACCGAACGTCATGAAAATGACCGAGGAGATCGACAATGCCCTGCACGGCCTGGACGGAGGCTACGTCCTCCCCGGACCCTCCGGAGCACCCACCCGCGGCAACGCCGATATCCTCCCTATGGGGCGCAATTACTTCAGTCTCGACCCCGATACGGTGCCCAACAGGTCTTCTTGGGAGATCGGAAAGAAAATGGCCGATCAGATGATCGAGAAGTACGTCTCCGAAAAGGGGGAATACCCCCGCGAGGTCGGATTCGTCATCTGGGCCACCGACACCATGAAGACCGGAGGCGACGATGTCTCCTATCTCCTGTGGCTCATGGGTGTGAAGCCGGTATGGTCCAAAACAGGCGGACAGGTCATCGATCTCGAGGTCGTTCCACTTTCAGAACTCAAAAGACCCAGGATAGACGTTTCCATCAACATCACCGGTCTGTTCAGAGACACCTTCCCCAATCTCATCGACCTCTTGGATGATGCAGTGAAACTCGTCATAGGCCTTGATGAATCCGACGAGGACAACGCCTTGGCCGCCAATCTCAGAAAGGATATCGTCGAAGGCATCGCCGGCGGACTCTCCCCCGATGAAGCAAGGCAAAGGAATTCCGTGAGGATCTTCGGAGCACCTCCGGGAGGCTACGGGACCGGAGTGAACAAAGCCATCGAGACAGGTGCATGGAATTCCGTCGAAGACCTTGCCAACGTCTATCTCGACTGGTGTTCCAACGGATACTCCAAAGGTGACTACGGCAGGAAGATGAAGGACGAGTTCGTCAGAAGGTTCGGAAAGGTATCCGTCACCGTCAAGAACATGCCCGACAGGGAGATAGACCTCCTCGACTGCGATGACGTCTACGAATACCTCGGAGGAATGAACGCGTTCGTCCGCACCTACGGGAAAAAAGATGCCATGACCGTCATGGGGGACGGTTCCGATCCCAACAAGACCAAGGTCCGCAGCACCAAAGAGGAACTGAGATACGCTTTCCGCAGCAAGGTCCTCAATCCGAAGTTCATCAACGGCCTGAAGGAACACGGCTACCGCGGAGCGGCCGAACTGGCGAACATAACGGAATACACTATGGCCTGGGGCGCCACTTCCGATGTCGCGGAGGACTGGATGTACGAGGGAATCACAGACAAGTTCCTCCTCGACGAAAGCACCCGCGAATGGATGATGGACGAGAACCCCTATGCGGCGATGAACATCCTCAAACGTCTCGAAGAGTCGATCGAACGCGGACTCTGGAACGCCTCGGACGAGTACCGCGAAAAGCTCGAGAAACTCTATATGGAGACCGAGGAGCGCATCGAGGAACTTTCCGACCGCTGATGACAACATTTATACATAACTCGCCGATTGAACGTTCATGCGTTGGATGCTCAGAAGCAAGATCCACAGGGCGACCGTCACCGAGGCGCGCCTGGACTACGAGGGAAGCATTACCATCGATGCCGATCTTCTCGACCGCTGCGGAATGTGGGTGGGAGAGAAGGTGACCGTCGCGGTGGTGGAGACCGGCGCACGTTTTGAGACCTATACCCTCCCCGGTGAGAGAGGCTCCGGGATCATCGCACTAAACGGAGCGGCCGCCAGACTCGCCGCCGTAGGTGACAAGGTCATCATCATGGGCTATGAGCTCACCGATGAACCGATCAGGGCCAAGGTCCTCCTGGTCGATATGCACAACAAGGTCGCCAAAGAGCTTGTTTACTGACGGGAGCTTTCTGTCAAAGTACTGTTTCTTCAAAGAGTACAGTAGCCGTTTTCGCACGGAATGCGATACCATATAGGAAGGTCTTTCCTGTCATGCCCCTGCAGTAATCTTTTTCATGGATCTGCTGCAACGCTTTCTCAGCGAGATGCTGCACGGTTGCATCACTGTCTTCCGGTTCGGCCTTCTTAATCTCGACCACAATGTTCGGATACCTGGGATACCTGGTCCTCATGAAGATGTCGTGTCTTCCGTTTCCGGATTCACGATCGATCTCGATGACATATTTTCCAATGCGCCCGAGTATGATCGCTGCAAGTATGACATGATAACGACCCTCGTCCACCAGCAACAGTGAAGAGAAGTTGTTATAGAAGAGGTCAAGCTCATGTTTGACTCTTGCCGTGTCTCCGGTTTCCAACGAATCGAGCAGGTTCTTGAAGGGGTCATCACCTTCGAAGGCGTAATCCACAATATGGTCGTAGAAGACATGATACATCTCACGGTTCGGGATGGAAAGAATGTATTCCTCTTCTTTAGGGACGGCATTAAGATATCCTGCAATGGCGAGGGCCGTGAAAATCGCATTTGTTCTCGGTTTCAGGTCCTTCATAACAACAGATTCTGGGAGAGATTTTGTGACGGTTTTACCGTTGCCGAGAGTGATCAGGTCTTTGAATGTATCGGCATCAGCGTTTCTCAGCAGGGTATCGATGATATCGTTTCCGCTGGTTCCGCCCCAATAGGTCTTAGGTTTGAATCCTTCCAGAATGTATTTCACAATACTCCAGGGATTGTATATTTCAGCATCACCGAAACGGTACCCGTCATACCATTCTTTTGCTTCGTCGAATTTCTCCGGTTGGCCGTAGTATCTGCAGAGTTCCCTGACCTCAGATTCGGTGAATCCATATCTTTCATCAAATCTGGTGCTGAAGATATTGTTTACGTCGAGATTGTTTAAGCCGGAGAATATTCCTTCCTTAGCGATCTGCATGACCCCGGTCAAGACCGAGAATGTGACACACTTATTGCCTTTGAAGGTTCTGGAATAGAAACCACGCAATACATTCAGCACCTTCTCGTAAGAATCTTCAGCATAAGCATCGTTGAGTGTGTCGTCGTATTCATCTATGAGGATAATCGGTTTGATTCCGTGGTATTGGTTCAGCATTGAACACAATGTGTTAAGCGAATCTGTGAGCAGATCTTCATCAGCATTTTCTGAAACGATCCTCTGATAATCGGCACGGCGTGCAGGATCTACCTTTTCGCTGTTTTCAAGGTATCTGTATGAAATGTACAGATCTCTTATTCTGCGACTGAAACTTGACATGAATCCTTCTTTTGTCAGGAAATTCAGATCCTTCATTGATATGAAGATCACGGGATAGGCATTCTTGAATTCTTCAGTTTCGGGATGGTTGCTGATCCTCAATCCGTCGAACCACGTGTTTCCTTTGTATTCGAGGTTGAAAAATGCATCAAGCATAGACAGATTGAGGGATTTTCCGAAACGTCTGGGTCTTGTGAAAAGGAAGACCTTGTTGCGGTTCTGGAGAATATCCGATATCAATTCGGATTTATCGACGAAATAGAATCCGCTTTGGCGAAGTTCCTTGAAATCCTCCTCGCCTATCGGTATCATCAAAGTCTTTTCCACCTCAACCATGCATTGTACATTGTTTACCGCCTATAAATGAAACTGCACATCTTTCTTCGGGGATATCAGTTGTCAATTTCCAGTTGAAATTTGATGTCTGGGTCATTTGTTTTTATGCTCCTATTGTATTTTGATTTGGGTTTTTTGAAATGGTTTTGGGAATCGTTCAGACATTGAGGCTGAGCATCACTTCCAATGTTCCTCCGAACCCGACGGTGTATGTTCTTTTCACGATCTGGTCGCCCGTGATACTGTTGATCTGAGCGGAACTGTTCCCGTAGGTCAGTTTCAGTCCGTACGAATTCTCCCATGGGTAGAGTTCGTTCAGCATCTGTTTCAGATATGCCTCCGCTTTGCCGTCGTGAAGCGATAATGAAGCTGCGGTGAGGTCGAAAAGTGCCATCACGCGTTCGTCGCCTGCATATCCGAAATCGGTCGATCTCACCTTTGACTCGAAGATTATGTCGCAGGATTCAGTGATGTCCTGGACCTCGTTCTGTTCGGTGGTCGCTTCGGACTGCGAAAGAAGGATGACCGCAAGTCCGATGAGGATTATGAAGAATCCCGCGTCCATGATGGCCGTGAATCCTCTGTGGTTCATCTGCATAATGTGACCTCCACAGAAACCGGAATTATCTCCTGTCCGTTCGTGACGGAGAACAGTTTTCTTTCGATGTACTTCGAATCACCTTTCTGACCGAATTCGTATTGGGAGCTTTCAAGGTCGGAACTTGTGGGAGGAACGGTCTTTACGCAAAGACCCAGAAGTCCCGATGTTTCGATGTATGCGAGCGGGTCAGATGAGAATGTGACAGTTACCTGGGAATCCGAAACGCCCACTTCTTTGATGTAGCTCCAGTCGAAATCCGGATCTTCCTGGTGGGAATAGGCGACATCCGCCGCCACATATGCAACGAAGACCATCATCACGATGCAAACGGTCATGGCACCGGCCATGGCCTCCATGAATCCGATATCGCCTCTGCGATCTATTTTCATAGAGGGGTGTTCGGCGACCTAGAGTATAAGAAGGGACCATTACAGTCTGTCAGTCAGTACCGCGGAGATAGGCCCCGTAGTTGATCCCGCCGCACATCTCCTGCAGGTCGAACTTCTCGGAGACGAGGTTCTCCCCGAACGCCTTGGCGACCTTGGAGGCGATGTTCACCGGCCTCTTGCGGACGTCGATTCCGACGGATTCGATACCCATCTTTCCGAGTTCGCGGAGATACGGAAGGAGCATGAGGTCTGAAGAATTGAGGATGTGCGAGAGTCCTCTTTCGTCGCGGTAGACCGGGAATCTGAATCCCTTTTCGTCAGCGAGGAATCCGCTGTCCATCGCGGGATCGCGGGTGCACATGAGCTCCTGCCTGCCGAAGACCATGACCTCGAGACGGCCCGGGTAGTAATGTGCCAGACTGCGTATTTCCTCATTGGAGAGTTCGGGGGAGAGTGTGCTCTGCCAGAACGGCTGTTTGGTGAAAGAGTTGAACTGGTTCATGAACTGGCTCGCGTAGACCTTCTCTCCTTTGCGGGGGATGTGCTGACCGACGGTGTGGATCATGAGAGGTCTCGACTCCGCATCGAATTTCTCGAGAGGGGCGAACCTGGGGGCGAGGGTGACCGCTTCCACATTGTGCGCGTCGCAGATCTCGCGTGCTTCATCTATGGAATCCGAAAGTTCGTAGTAGATCCTGTCGGCGTGGTCGATGACGACCTCGAGGTTTCTGATGGAGCTGACGTAGAACGACATTTCGGGCAGGTCGACCGGTTTTCTCTCCACTGGTTCGCGTTTTATCGGGAAGGGCATTCTTTCCGTGTCACCGTCGAATTTGGGCACGTCGCCGATGAGGTTCTTGATCACATCGATGCGGGGATCGTATGTGCGGTAGATGTCATAAGTGCCGTCTGGCACATCGAAGGGGGATGCTGTTTTTCCTACCGAGGTGAGCTTGAATCCTCCGACCTTCTCGTCGCCGGAGTAGAGAGTCAGTCCGTCGCGGATGTTCACCTTCTCGTCGAGCTGGTCGGTGTTGAACTTCCTCTTGTTGAAGGTCGCCCTTCCCAGATACTGTCCGCGGTTGTCGGCGTATTTCTTCTGAACAGGGGATATCACTCCGTTGAGGTATCCGTCGCCGTATCCGCGGTTGAAGACGGTCTTGAGGAGTTCGACATCGTTCGCGTATTCCTCTGGATCGATGCCCTTGTTGGCTGAGGAGTACACTTTTGCGGAGAGGTAGGCATAGGCCTGACTGCGCATCCTGCCTTCGATCTTGGCGGATGTGATGCCTATGGACTCTAATTTCTGCAGCCAATCGACCCCGTAGATGTCCGCACAGCTCATCAGGAACGATTTCTCTCCGTTCTTGGTGTAACGTTTCCGGCAGGGCTGGGCGCACATGCCGCGGTTTCCGCTGCGTCCGCCGACGAGACTGGAGAAGAGACAGCCTCCGGAGAGGCAGTAACATAAAGCACCTTGAACGAAGACCTCGGTCTCGATGGGAGAGTCCTTCACTACCTCTTTCAGTTCATTGAAGGTGAGCTCCCTGTTGAGGACGGCACGGGAAAGTCCGTTCTTGCTGCACCATTCGAGGCCCTCGGCGGAACAGATGCCCATCTGTGTCGAGGCATGCTTCTTGATGTTGATCGTGTGGATGGATTTCAAAAGACCCAGATCCTGGATCAGGATGGCATCGGCACCGATGTCTGCGAGGAATCTGACGAAGGAAACTGCGTCTTCCATCTCGGAATCCTTGATGAGGGTGTTCACGGTGACATAGGTCTTCACACCGTGGTCGTGGGCGTAGTTGATGGCACCTTCCAGCTGTTTGTCCGAGAAGTTGCCTGCGAATGCTCTCGCTCCGAATGCCTTTCCGCTGAGATAGACCGCATCGCATCCGCCTAAAATCGATGCAACGAGACCTTCGGGATTGCCTGCTGGCGAGAGTATTTCCATAGATATCCGCTGATACTAGACGGTATAAATAGTTTACACGGAAGCAGTACGATACCCTAGTTGGTTCTGTGATAATGTTGAGAGTTCTTAGTTCTTCAAAACTGGTATTGTGATACCATTTTCAAGTATAATGTATCATAAATTGGTATTGGAATACAGATTTATTATCTGAATAGGGAACAATCGGTACTCAAATACTACTTTTCAGAAGACGCCTACGGCATGATTTCAGTTCATTCCTCGAGCGATTTGCTCTGGATCATCATGACGATCTTCCTGACCGCAGAACGCGGAAGGATCCTGACAGCGAACACAAGGAACTTGAATCCGATCCCGCAGACAATGACGGTCTTGCCTTTCATCATCTTGCGGTATCCGTAGGCCGCCACTTTGGATGCGGAGGCCGATGAGGATTCCTTGAACACATTGGTCTTCTGTGCTCCCGCGGCCTTTGAAAATCCTGTATTTGTAGGTCCGGGACACAGGGCATGGGCGGTGACCCCGGTCTTCTTCAGTTCCGATGCAAGTGCTTCCGTGAAGGAGAGGACGTAGGCCTTCGTGGCGTAGTAAACGGACATCAGAGGGCCCGGTTCGAACGAGGCGACGGAGGCGAGGTTGAGTATCCTTCCCTTTCCTTTTTCGATCATTTTCGGAAGGAACAGATGAGTGAGATGTGAAAGTGCCAGCACGTTCAGTTCTATCATCTTCTCCTGCTTCTTCCAGTCACAGGTGGCGAATCTTCCGTAGTCTCCGAAACCTGCGTTGTTGATCAGGATGTCGGTCTCTTTGCCTGCAGCCTCGAAGATCCTTTCGCACGAATCCGCCTGAGTAAGATCCGCCGGAAGGTATTCCGCCTTCACTCCGAATTCCCTGTTCAGTTCTTCGGAGACCTCTTTAAGACGTTCTTCGGACCTCGCCACAAGGAGAAGATCGTATCCGTCACGGGCCAGAAGTCTTGCAAGTTCTAGGCCGATACCGTTGGAGGCCCCGGTCACGACCGCTTTTGCGCACATACAGACACATCAATGACCCAGATTAAAGAATTATACCTGTTTCTATCGGATATCGGAGGAAACAATTCTCATGCGAATTCCCGATCTATGCAATGTGCCAGATTGCTGAAATTGAACAATGCAGAACAACAATGGTGCAGAGGTAGGGATTCGAACCCTAGAATCACTAAGAACAGGATCCTAAGTCCTGCGCCTTTTCCTAGCTTGGCTACCTCTGCCTTACTCCGTGTCAAGTGACGGACGTATTAAGAAATTAGGGTCGCCTGTGCGCACGCGTACTTATTATTACTAGCTCGCGGATACACGTTCGGAAGGAATCGCATTGTCAGATTTATTGTCAAATTCAAAAAAGGAGCTCCTGCTCGGAAACGAGGCCATCACCAGAGGTCTCTTCGAGGCAGGCGTGAAATTTGCATCGACCTATCCCGGTACCCCCTCATCCGAGGTCGGCAATCTCCTCGAGGAGTATTCCGAACGTGCCGGAATGTATTTCGAATTCTCATCCAATGAAAAGGTCGCCGTCGAGGTCTCCGCCGCTGCGGCATCATCCGGCGTCAGGTCTTTCGTCTTCATGAAACACGTCGGACTGAACGTCGCCGCCGATCCCCTGATGACCCTTGCATACGCCGGTGTCCGCGCCGGAATGCTCATCATGTCCGCTGACGATCCCTCCGCGCACAGTTCGCAGAACGAACAGGACAACCGTTATTACTCAACTCTTGCGCTCATCCCCATGGTCGAGCCTTCCAACCCTCAGGAGGCCAAGGACTTCATCAAAGAAGCGTACAAGATCTCCGAGGAACTCGAACTTCCTCTGCTCTACAGGACCACCACCCGCGTCAACCACGCCCGTTCAGTCGTCGAGTTCGGACCCATTGATGATTCGACCCCGCTGAAGGGACACTTCGACAAGGACGACGCCAAGTTCGTGAACATTCCTGCGTATGCTGTTCACAACAGGGTCAGGCTCCTCGAGAAGAACAAGAATGCTGCAGAGCTTTCCGAGAAATCGTCCCTCAACCGCATCGAGGGCGAGGGAGAGATCGGAATCATCACCTCCGGTGTTTCATACAACTACGTCAAGGAGTTCGTCTCCGGAGTCTCGATCTTCAAGATCGGATTCAGCAACCCGCTGCCCGAGAAGAGGATCGCCGAGTTCATGAAGGGAAAGAAGGCCATCGTCGTCGTGGAAGAGCTCGAACCCTTCCTCGAGGACCAGGTGCTCCGTATCTGCGCCCAGAACCAGATCAACGTTCCTGTTCACGGAAAACGCGACGGAACCCTCCCCAGGGAGTGGGAGTACTCGCCCGACGTCATCCAGAGGCTCTCCCCCATCGTCAAGGTCAAGGCACCTGCAGTGCCTATGAAGAAATCCGAGATGGTGCTTCCCGGACGTCCCCCTTCACTCTGTGCGGGATGTCCCCACCGCGGTATGTACGCCGCCACCAAGAGGGCCGTCGGAAACACCCCTGTCGTGTATTGTTCCGATATCGGATGCTACAC
>CAVGRR010000029.1:0-18332 GCA_963631655.1 Eggerthellaceae bacterium | reverse complement strand
AGATTCGGGGCTTAAAACCGTTCAAAGTATAGCGTTTGAGATTGGGAAACCGTTAGTGAAATGGAAAAATAAAAAAGAAAGGAAGAAACCCCCGCGAAGGGGGAATTGAGTTTCAGTTGAGAAGGGACTTTGCCTCTTCTTCGGACATGTCAAGGGCCTTGAGCATGTAGTCAAGTGCCTTCTTGGCATATTTGGCGCGGGCCTTGGGGTCGTCGAGGATCTCGCCGTAGCTTCCGAGCACATGGTCGTAATACTCGATGGCGAACTCGGAGTAGAGCGAAGCTGAAAGGGACTCGTCGATCTGGGCGGCCTCGTTGTAGGCGGTCTCAGCCTCGTCGTATTTGCCGATGGAAATACAGAACAGACCGTAGGCCTGGAAATACTGTGCGTTGGTCTCGTCGAGCTCCATCGCCTTGGTGTAGGCTGCGATGATGTCCTCGTCCTTGACCTTGGCTCCGAACATTCCGGATGCGTAGTTGCCGCATTCCGCCCTGCAGAACCAGCCTTCAGCGTCATCAGGGACCTCTTCGGTGTACTTCTTGAAGGCGGTGTGTGCCTTCTTGAAATCTCCCTGGTCCATGGCTTTCATAGCTGCGTCGAACTTCTTCTGATCTGCCGCACTCCTCTGATATGCGGATTCCATCTCTTCTGCCATGTGTTACCGATTCAAAACACGGTATTAAAGCATTGAGTATGCTCATACTGAATCAGCCCCGGAACCGGGAAATACGGCCCGAGGAACAATGAGATATCATAGATTCCCTAGACGGATCACTCCGCAATCACGCTCTGATACCCTGGGACACGCCATCACTATAAATAGCGATGAAGTTTTGCCCGTTTTAGGTCTTCCATATGGATAAACAGATTGTAGCGAGGGTGGCCAAAGCCTCGCATATCGAACTCAGCGAAGAGGAATTGGAGAGATACTGCGAAGATCTCGGAAACATCCTCGATTACTTTGCTATATTGGACGAAGCTCCGAACCACGACGGCAACGGCATCAACCCCATCGAGATCGCCGACGTCACCAGAGAGGATGTGCCAGAGGTCAGATTCGATGCGGCCCAGCTACTGAATGACATGAAGACCTATGAGAACTACATAAGGGGGCCGAAGCTGGTATGAGCGACGCCGATACCCTTGCCGGTCTCAAGAAGATCAACAACAAATACGGAATGTTCCACGCATTCTGCGAGGACGGAGAACTCGGAGATGCCAAATTCCTGTTCTCTGCCAAAGACAACCTCACCTCGTGCGAATACGAGACCTGCGCAGGTTCCAGGATCCTTGAGGGATACCATCCTGTTTTCGACGCCACACCCATCGCCAGACTGAAGGCCGTCGGCGGAAAGCTCATCGGGAAGACCAATATGGATGAGTTCGGATTCGGTACCTTCTCCACCAACTCCGGATTCGAGATACCCCGCAACCCCTTCGACCTCAGCAGGTCCTGCGGAGGATCATCGGGAGGTTCCGCATGCGCCGCAGCGGTCCTCGACGACCACGTTTCATTAGGGGTCTCCACCGGAGGATCCGTCTGCTGTCCCGCCAGTTTCTGCGGAACCTACGGTATCGTCCCCAGCTACGGACGTGTCTCCAGGTACGGACTCATCGATTACGGAAACTCGCTCGATAAAGTGGGAATACTCTCCGTGGACCCCAAGAAGATGAGGGAATACCTCCCCGTCATCGCCGGACGCGATCCGAACGACCCCACCTCCTGCGTACAGCCCGAACTCAAGCTCACCCACAAGAAAATGACCTCCGTCGCCATTCCCAAAGAAGCGGTTGAAGGCATCTCCAAGGATGTGCTCACCGCCTTCGAGAAGGCGTTGGAGGACCTCCGCAGCATGGGCATCGAGACCGAATATGTCAATGTGCCAGAGTTCAAATACGCCATGCCTGCGTACTATGTCCTTGCGACCTCCGAGGCATCCACCAACCTTGCAAGATACGTCGGAATGAGGTACGGTCAACAAGACGGAGACCTCACTCAGAAGTTCGACGATTACTTCACATCCTTCAGGACCAAGTACTTCGGAGAGGAGGCGAAGAGAAGGATCCTCCTCGGAACCTACACCCGTATGGAAGGATTCAGGGACCGTTACTACGCTAAAGCCCTGCAGGTCAGGATGGTCGTCATCGACGCCTACAAGGCACTGTTCAAGGACCACGACGCGGTCCTCACCCCCACCATGCCCTTCGTCTCACCGAAGTTCGACGACATCTCCAAAATGACGCCCGTCGAGTCCTACAAGACCGATTTCCTCACCGTACCCCCAAACCTCGCCGGTACACCCCACCTGAACTGCCCCTGCGGTTACAACGCGGACGGAATGCCCATCGGGATGCAGTTCGTCACCGACCACTGGAACGAGGACCAGCTCCTCACGATGGCGGAGGAATGGGACAAGCAGTTCGAGGTCAGAAGAGCGGAGGTGAAGGTATGAAGATCGGATTGGAGATCCACGTTCAGCTTCCCACGAAGTCCAAGATGTTCTGTTCCTGTCCCACCACCGATGCGACAGCACCGAACACCCACGTGTGCCCCACCTGTCTGGGTATGCCCGGTTCCAGGCCCGTCCTGAACAAAGAGGTCCTTGTGTATGGTATCAAACTCGCCAAGATGCTCGGATGCACCGTTGCGGACGACACCTGGTTCTCCAGGAAGACCTACTTCTATCCCGACATGAGCAAGAGCGTTCAGATCACGCAGTACGACCATCCTGTCGGTGTCGGAGGTGTCGTGTACCTCAACGGAAAGAAACCGATCCGCATCACCAGGATCCATCTTGAAGAAGACCCAGGCAAGACAAAACGTACCTCGGACATGCACGCCCTGGTGGACTACAACAGGTCCGGTATCCCCCTCGCAGAGATCGTCACCGAACCCGATCTCGCCACCCCTGCTGAGGCAAGGGAGTTCCTCAAGCAACTGATCTCCGATATCAAGTATACCATCGACCTCCCCGAGAACGGTGAGAGGAGCATCCGCTGCGACTGCAACATCTCTGTCGGAAAGGAGAGGTGCGAGATCAAGAACGTCACCGGCCTGAAGAACGTGGAGACCGCCCTAACCTACGAAATGGTCAGGCAGATCAAGATCCTCAAAGCAGGAGGAAAGATCGAACGTGCCACCATGAACTTCGACGAGTCCCGCGGGGTCACCTACGGTGCGAGGAAGAAGGAGTTCGAGGCCGACTACGGTTACATCGACGAACCCGACCTCGGTATCTTCCACCTGACCGAGCTTGCCAAATCCATCAAGATCAAGGAAGCCCCTGCCAAGATGGCCGCCCGTATGGCCACCCAGTACGGCATCGAAGAGAAGACAGCAAAGCAGCTTGTATCCACTTCCATGGATCTGGCACAGTTATTCGAGACCGCTGTGGAGAGGTTCGGAACCGAGGCCGCCATCAGGTGGATCGCCGGACCTGTCACCGCCAACTGGAAGAAGTTCGAGGCACGCGGTGCGGATTCCAAAGAGATCCTCGACATCATCGACAAGTTCGTCAAAGGAGAGGTCACCGATGCGGAATGCACCCTGGACCTCAAGAGCTTCATGACCGGAGAGGACGCCTCCGCCGTTGCGGAAAGCTCCGAAGGCCTTGAGAAACTCATCAGCGAATATCTCGACGCGAACCCGAAGATCATCAGCGACTACGGAAAAGGAAACACCAAGGCCGCCAACAGTGTCATCGGTTATGTCAAGAAGAACACCGGGGGACAGTACTCGTCATCCGATGTCGTCGAGACCGCCAAGAAGATCATCGAGTCAAGACTCTGAAACCCTTTCCTGCCTCTTCCCGAAGTTTATGGGAAGAGGTCATCTTTAAGCACTTCACCGCCCGGACGGTTAGCAATATAATCTAAATACCTCCAATTTGTGAATCGATTATGGTTTTAGGCCTTACTGATGACCAGATGTACGACATCTGTTACAAAAGAGACAAACGGTTCGATGGTGTGTTCTTCTTCGGTGCAAAGGACTCCGAGGTATTCTGCTGTCCGTCATGCAAGGCGCGTACCCCGCTCCGCAGCAAGATCCAATATTATGAATCGGTCGAACAGGCCGAATCCATGGGATACAGACCGTGCAAACGCTGCTGTCCAGATAGGGTGGAAATGAAGGACCTCAGCAAATTCTGGGTTCATCTTTAAGAATTTGTATATATAGTTTGGTAACGCACCATATAAACAAACTTAACCCATATTATTAACGATCAACGAAAAATTGGTCGGTAATCAACATGGGAAAGAAAGAAGAAATCAAAGAAATCGCATTGCGTAACGGTTTCGAACTGTTCGGGATCTCCGATCTGGAAGAGGTCGAAAAAACACCCTATCCGAATGACAGGGGCCTCCAAAAGCCGTCCGAAATCATGCCTGAAGCCAGATCGCTCATCATCTTGGGAAAGGTCCTCTGGGACGAAGGAATGAACCTTTCTGTGTCATCGGCTGGCACAGCGGATTTCAGCGGAGGAGGTTCACTCGAGTACTACAACTTTTACTACAACCTTGTAGAGACCCTTGCCTGGAGGATCTGCAATGAAATGCAGAGCACGTTCTCCTGCAGAGCTGTTCCGGCAGTCACAGTGCATCTGAAAGTATCGGCGATGCTTGCAGGTCTGGGGTGGATCGGACACAACACCCTTGTCATCACCCCTGAATACGGGCCCCGCGTCCGCTGGGTCGGGATCCTCACCGATCTGGAACTGGAGAAGGACAGACCGTTCTCGAGAGACCTCTGTGCAGAGCAGGAACTCTGTAAAGAAAAGGACCGTTGTCTCAGTGCATGCCCATACAAGGCGATAATACCCGGACCTTCCCAAGGGGTTCCTCCCGGAAAGAAGCTCGATCCGGACGATTGCGTGGTCCAGCATGTCTTCGACATGAAACCTACTCCGGAATTTGAGAAATACATCCGGCGCGTGACCGAGAGGGGAATGATGGAGTGCACAAGATGCAATCTTTCATGCCCGTACGGCAACAAGGTCGAAAAGGAGATCATTCCTGCCCGCAGAGGCCAGCAGGCAGAAACACTATAATGAAAAACAAAAGACCCAGACGTCGGAAATGGCGTCCGGGTCGGGAATGTGTTTACTCCGCGTCGGGGTTGAACTCTTCGGCATCCTCGATGCCGAGGTCACCTGCGAGGGAGATGATCTGAAGCTCCTGGAGCTTGTCATCGTCCACGGGCGACGGGGATCCGTCGAGGAGGGACACTGCCTTCTTGTTCTTAGGGAAGGCGATGACCTCTCTGATGGTGTCCTTGTTGAGAAGGATGGCACAGATCCTGTCGATTCCGATGGCGATTCCTCCGTGGGGAGGTGCTCCGTAGCTGAGTGCCTCGACGAAGTAATCGAACTTGGCCTCGATCTGCTCGTCGGTAAGTCCCAGCTTGTGGAAGACAGCCCTCTGCATCTCTGCGGTGTGGATACGCTCGGAACCGGATCCGAGTTCGTTTCCGTTCAGGCAGAGGTCGAAACTGGCTCCGCCGCACTTGGGGTCGTCGATGTCTCCGAGGGGAAGGACGAACGGGTGGTGGAACGCGTCGTGCTTGCCGGAGACGGGGTCGATCTCGAACAGGGGGTTCTGGTCCATCCAGAAGAACATGAACTCGTTATCGGGGACAAGACCCAGATCCTCTGCGATCTTCTTCCTGAGGAATCCTCCGCCCTCGTAGGTGGCCTTCCAGGGACCTGCGATGAGGAACACAAGGTCTCCTTCCTCGGCACCGAGGGTCTTCTTGATGTTCTCCAAAATTTCAGGAGTGAAGTACTTGGTGATGTTGCTGGTGAGGACACCGTTCTCGCACCTCATCCAGGTGAGACCTCCGAGTCCGACCTTCTTGGCGTAGCTGATGTAACGGTCGACCTCGTTCCTTCCGACCTCTCCGTACTCCTTCTTCACGCAGATACCGGCGACGATACCGCCCTCGGAAAGGATGCTCTGGAAGATCTTGTAAGGAACATCTTTGACAACTTCGGTGAGCTTGACCCACTCGAGTCCGTACCTCATATCGGGCTTGTCGGATCCGAAGCGCTCCATGGCGTCGCGGTAGCCGATGTGTGGGAACGGGGTCTTGAGTTCGGTTCCGTAAAGTCCCTTCCAGATGTAGGCGACCATTCCCTCGATGAGGTTCTGGATGTCCTTGCTGTCGACGAAGGACATCTCGAGGTCGAGCTGAGTGAACTCAGGCTGACGGTCCTTACGAGAGTCCTCGTCACGGAAGCACCTGGCGACCTGGTAGTACCTGTCCATTCCTCCGACCATCAGCATCTGTTTGAACTGCTGGGGGGACTGGGGAAGCGCGTAGAAGGTTCCGGGGTGGACACGGGACGGGATGATGTAGTCCCTGGCACCCTCGGGGGTGGACCTTCCGAGCATGGGGGTCTCGATCTCCAGGAATCCCTGGCTCTCGAGGTAGACCCTGGCAAGGTGGACGAGCTTGCTCCTGAACTGGATGCTCTTGATCATGTCGGTCCTCCTGAGGTCGAGGTACCTGTATTTCATACGGGTGTCCTCGTCGGGAAGGACACCTTCCTTCTGGTCTCCGATCTCGAATGGAGGCAGTTTGGATTTTGCAAGAAGTTCCGCATGGGTGATGAGAACCTCGATCTCTCCGGTGGGGTTCGATTCGACGGATGTTCCCTCGACCCTTGCCCTCACGATACCCTCGATGAGCACGCAGGACTCACGGGAGAAGGAGTTCATGACGGACTCGATCTCTTCCTTGTTCGTGCCGGCGGGAAGGTCCTCGGGGTCGAAGACAACCTGCGTGATCCCGTACCTGTCCGCGAGGTCGATGAATGCAACTCCTCCGTGGTCTCTCGAAAATCTGACCCATCCTTCGAGACATACACTTTTTCCGATGTCGGAGGACCTGAGTTCTCCGCATGTGTTCGTTCTTCTCATTGAGATTCCTCAGTTATAATAAGTCGCGCAATACTTACGCGATATAAAAATACGCTATGAACCGGCGCACAGAATTTCATTCCTGTTCGCCGAACAGATTGGGGATGAACTCGTTCTCCGACTTGACCACGTTCAGCACGACGGAGGTGTTGGTCTTGTGGACGCCCTCGATGGAGTTGATCCTCTTGACGACGGCGGAGAAGTCGTCGCGGTTCAAGCAGGTGACCAGAACAACGATGTCCGCCTCTCCGGTGACATCATAGACAGCGGCCACCTCGGGGATCTTCACAAGTTCGTTCTCGACCTCGACGGCATTGTCCGAATAAACGTGGACGAGTCCGGTGTAGTCGTATCCCATGGCGACATAGTCGATCTTGGCGCGGTAACCCTTGACGACGCCCATCTTCTCGAGATGTTTGATTCTCTGGATCAGTGTCGTAGGGTGGACACCAAGCTGTTTTGCCAGCTGCCTGTAAGAGCCTTGGCTGGAATTGCATATCATTTCGATTATACGTTTGTCCAGCTCATCGAACTCTTTCAAGTCACCCATATGTCTACCTCGGCCTTTTAAAGTTAAACACCTATAAAACATCTGGCACACCCTGTTTATTTGTTTTTCCGCAAATTCGTTATAATCCCAGCCGATACAATCGGTCAGATACAATGGCAGACGAGGTTTTCAGGAACGACGGATACATGTCCGTCTTCGAAGCGGGAGTGGTCTCGGTCAACGGTGACGAAGTTATTCTGGATTGCACGGCATTCTACCCCGGCGGAGGAGGTCAGGTCTGTGATACTGGCACATTGCAGGGATTCCGTGTGACGGACGTCCATTACAAAGGGAAGGAGATCGTCCATGTGGTCCCCGGGAACGATCTCAAACCTGGAATGAGGATCTGGGGGGAGATCGACTGGGACAGACGCTACGATCTGATGATGGGGCACACCGGCGAACACCTCCTGTTCTGTTCGCTCCACAGACAAGACCCAGACCTCGCGATCACAAAGATCTTCATCGGTCCGGAGGAGAAATATGTCATTGTCAACCACGACCTCTCGTGGGAGCAGATCGAGGCGGCGATGGAATTCGCCAACCAGGCCATCGAGGACAATCTGCCCGTCAGGAAGACCGTCATGAGCAGAGATGACCCAGACCTCAGCAAAGTGCGCATCAAGCTCGACCGTATCGGTGAGGATGAGGAGATCACCGTCGTCTCCATCGGAGACATCGACCTCTCCGCCTGCAGCGGAATCCACGTCGTGGAGACATCCGAACTCGGAATGCTGTTCGTCGACAGGAAGGTGTCCGCAGGAAAGGACGGCGTGGCCATCCATTTCAAGGTGGGCAGGGCCGCTCAGATGAGCGCCATGAAACTCGCCAACACCTGCCTCAGAGTGGTCGAGGAGGCCAACAGCAAACCTGAGGACATCGTGCGTTCCGTGGCGAACATGAAACACGATCTGGCACTTGCCGCTGAAGCGAGAAAGGCGATGGCGAAACAGCAGATCGAGAACATGGTCCCCAAGCAGATCAACGGAGTCGACCTCTACTGCGGACAGTTCGCAGATGCGGACAAGAAGACCCTTTCCGAAGCCACTGAGAAGTTCAAATCGAAAGGCGGAGTGGTCGCCTTCATCTCGGTCGCCGAATCGATCTCCGTGGTCCTGGCATCTGGATGCCCCAAGGTGGACTGCAAGAAGCTCCTTCCCGAGATCATCGGTCCCTTCGGAGGCCGCGGAGGAGGAAAGCCCGACTTCGCCCAGGGCGGAGTCCCAGACAATGCAGTGGCCGACAAGCTGTATTCGGCGATGCTCGAAACCGTGGAGAAGCAGCTGAACGCATAAATCGGGCGTTCAAATAGACAACGATTAAAAACCTGGTTTCAATCAGTGGTAATATGGCAGGCGGAATGAGAGGGGTCAACCCCCGTCAGATGCAGCGCACCATGCGTTCCATGGGAATCAAACAGTCCGAAGTGAACGATGTCGTCGAAGTGATCATCAGGACAAAGACCAATGATATCGTGATCAAGCCGGCGGAAGTGGTCTGCATCGATATGAAAGGCGCCAAGAACTATCAGGTGTCCGGAGTCGAGACCGTAATGCCCGCAGGATCCGCAGGAAGTTCCGACGGTTCCGTTTCATTCGCCGCAGAGGACATTGAACTCGTGATGGCACAGACCCAGTGTGACAGGGACACCGCAGTGGAGGCCCTCAAAGCCTGCGACGGCCAGCCTGCGGAAGCCATCCTGAAGCTCATGACGGAGTGATAACATGTGTCTAGCAATCCCCGGAAAGATCGTCAGCATCAACGGCGATCAGGCGAACATCGACTTCGGCGGTGCGATGAAGACCGCGAACGTCTCTATGGTGGAAGCGAAGGTCGGAATGTGGGCTGTCATCCACGCCGGATTCGCCATCGAGATCATGGACGAAGAAGAAGCTCAGGAGACCCTGAAACTCTGGAACGACTTCGTCGACAGCGGAAACGCTGAGATCCACGGTTACGAAAACTGATTATTTTCACGAGGGGTCTTCCCCTCATTCTTTTTGATCTTCTTACAATCGATTTTTCACTGTCTGGGTATGTTGAAATTCCCATAACGGCTGTTCGAAAAAAGAAGCTCGCGGACTGGGATCGATCCGTGAGGAGGGCGGCGGTCGCCCGCCGTCTTAATGTGTTTACTCAGTGTTTGTACGGGATTCGTACTCGGCGTCCTGCTCGGCCTCTGCCGTGGCGGCGTTCTTCGCTTTGATGAAGAATCCGACGATGGCAGCCATCAGGATGATGATACCGCCTGCAAGGAATCCGAACTCGACAGAGTCGATGAACGCATCCATGATCTTGTTGGCGACGTCGGGGAATCCGGTGTACAGATATCTGATGACGGAGGAGACGAACTCTGTCGCCTTGTCGGAGACCCCTGCGATTCCAGAGACCTCTCCGGCGTAATGGGCGTTGATCAGCATGGTGAACAAAGCGGTTCCGACACTGGTGCCGATAGACCTGAACAGGTTGACAGCGCCGGTGTTCATACCTATGTCTGCAGGCTTAGAGGAGTTCTGGACGGCCGCCATAATGGGGGTTGCCATGCATCCGAGACCGAAACCGAGGATGAACGTACCGATGCAGTACTTGTTGAGGGGGATTCCCAGAACCTCGTAGTACGGGGACACGGGGGCGGTGAGAGGTGTGATTCCGTCGATCGACATAGTGGACAGGACGTAAAGACCCACGAACGCCAGGGCCGGACCGACGATGAGCCAGGGCCTGTAACCGGTCCTCTCGCACATAGAACCGGAGATCATCGATGTGATCAGCATACCGGCGACCATGAACAGGGAGTAGTAACTTGCGGTGAGGGTGTCCATCTCGAAGAGGACATAGATACCGAAGTAACTCGCGAAGGTCATTGCACCCATCATTCCGATACCGAAGAGCATCATGTAGATACATCCGGCGACGATGGTCTTGTTCTTCAGGAGCTTGGGGGACATGACAGGTTCCGGTGCCCTCTTCTCGATCTTGATGAAGACGAAGATGAGTGCGATCAGAAGCGCATACATCATGAATGCGATGGGGTCGGTCCACTGGAACTCGTTTCCTCCGCACTCGAAGATGAGGACGAAATCCATCAGAAGCGCGGCGAGAACGACGATTCCCCTGTAATCGATCACAGGTTTGGCGGTTATTTCGGGTGCGGGGAACTTCTTGACGGTACAGATGATAGAAATGGCCGCAAGAGGGACATTGATATAGAAGCACCAGTGCCAGTCGATGTTTTCGGTGATCCATCCACCTATTATAGGACCGATACCGGTACCGACACCGAAGATAGCACCGAGCATACCCTGCATCTTCGCCCTTACGGTCGGAGAGTACAGATCCGCAATGGCTGCGGTGGCTACGGGGATGATGATACCTCCGCCGATACCCTGGATACCACGGCAGATGCACATCATGGGCATGTTCGTGGAGACTCCGGCAAGGATCGAACCGAAGGCGAAGAGACCGATACCGAGCAGGAACAGAGGTTTCCTTCCGTAAAGATCGGACAGTTTTCCCGCGATGGGAATCATCACACATTCGCAAAGCAGATACGCGGTGACCATCCACGTGTACAGACCTGAACCGTTCAGATCCTTCGCGATGATGGGCCCGCAGGTTCCGACGATGGTACCGTCGAAACATGCACCGAGCATACCCAGACAGAGACCGAACATGATCATCTTACGGGTACCCGGAGAGATATTCCTGTAAGTTATTTGCTCAACTACCATATTAACTTCGAAAACGCGTTAGATTAAACTACTATATATAACTACATATTCTAAGTCATAAATTGTCGGGCAGAAATTAGTTTATCGGTAAATTATGCGACAAAAATAACGTGAATTTGAGAAACAGGTAAGATATTGTTCGAGCATCAAAAATCGTTATCCGATAAACAAAATCGATTTCCTGAGATCGGAAATTCCCGAACGGAGCAGACCCGAAAACAGGACCAAACATAAGTTTATATACTACATAGGTATGCTAAGTTTTGGTCTGACGGCCACAGCAGAGGGGTTCACCCGGTCCCATTTCGAACCCGGCAGTTAAGCCCTCTCACGTAGGTGTCGCGTACTGTGTTGCGCAAGTGCACGGGAAAGCACCCACGCTGTCAACCACTTTTCTTTCTTCTCTTGTTGGGGCAGACTATTCGGCTTCTGTCTGATTCTTCCGTGTATTCACTGTTCCTTTCGTCAATTTAATATTATATCGCGCGATTGGTCGCAATAATGATACTCATAAAGTTCGGCGGAAGTGTGATCACTGACAAGGCCGAGTATCGCAAATTCAGGAAAGATGTGGTCTCCCGTCTAGCGGACGAGATCCGCCGTTCAGGCGAACAGGTCATCATCGTCCACGGTGCCGGTTCCTTCGGGCACGTTCTTTCCAAGGAATTCGACATTCAGAACGGTTATTCGGATGACAAGCAGATCCCCGCCGTCGCCAGGGTCATGTGCGACACGAGGGAGCTCAGTTCCATGGTCGTGGAGGAACTCCTCGCCAAGGACCTTCCTGCTGTCTCGGTCCCCATCGGCTCCTGTTTCGTGGCCGACGGAGGCAAACTCGTCATCGAGAACGATGAGGCACTGAGGAGACTCGTGGACCTCGGCATCATGCCCATCATGTTCGGTGATGTTATCACCGACCGCAAAATGCGCTTCTCCATCGTATCCGGCGACCAGATCATGGAAGCCCTCTGCAAGATGTTCAACCCGTCGAAAGTGGTCTTTGTATCCGACATCGACGGACTTTACGACAAAAACCCCAAGACCGAGCCCCACGCGAAGATGATCGGCACGGTCACCAAGGAGAAGATGGCGAAGATCGACACGACTTCCGATGTCGACGACGTCACCGGCGGGGTCCGCGGCAAGATGGAATCCATGCTGCGCATGACTGACGCCACCAGGAAGTGCTACCTCGTCAACGGAAATGCACCCAACCGTCTCTACTCGCTTCTGCGCGGAGAGACCGTCACCTGCACGATGGCCAAAGGAGGACTCGAATGAGCGGAGAACCCATCAGGAACAGAAAGGCGGACCATATCAGGATCTGCACGGAGGAGAACGTCGCCCCTGGGCACTGCTACTGGAACGACGTGAGACTCATACACAACGCCATGCCCGAGATCAACATGGACGACATCGACACGTCCGCCGAGGTCCTCGGAAAGAAACTGGACTTCCCGCTCATCGTCACCGCCATCACCGGCGGATTCGCAGGGGCGAAGAAGATCAACGAGAACATCGCGAAGGCGTGTTCAGAACTCAACATCGGAATGGGTGTCGGCAGCGAAAGGGCCGGCGTCACCGGAGTGGAGCCCAAATCGTACAGTGTCATCAAGGACTACGACGTCCCGCTCGTCATCGGAAATGTGGGTGCACCGCAGCTCGTGGCACAGAAGAGCAAGGACCGTTTCAGTCCTGAGATGGTCGGTCAGGCGAAGGAACTGATCGATGCGGATTATGTGGCCATCCACCTGAACTTCCTTCAGGAAGTGGTGCAGCCCGAGGGCGACTGCAACGGAGCAGGCGTCAGAGACGCCATCAGGGACCTTGCACTGCAATATCCTATTATTGTCAAAGAGACCGGAGCAGGCATCGACCCGTTCACGGCAGAAAGACTGAAAGGCATCGGCATCCACGGTATCGATGTGGCGGGAATGGGAGGCACCAGTTTCGCCGCTGTCGAGATGTACCGCGCAGGCGATGTGCATGACGACCTTCAGGCGGAGATCGGAGAGACCTTCTTCGACTGGGGAATACCCACACCTGTATCATTGATCGGAGCGAAATGCGCAAAACTTCCGCTCATCTCATCCGGAGGTATCCTCAACGGGGCCCATGTGGCGGCATCGATCGCCATGGGCGCATCCGCCGCAGGTTTCGCGAAGGCGATCCTGTTCGAAGCATTGGAATCCGCCGACGCGGTCAAAGAAAAACTTCAAACGATAATGAAGGAACTCAACGTCGCCATGATGCTGACCGGTTCCGCAAACATAAAAGAACTCTCCAAGGCGAAATATGTGGTCCTCGGAGAGACCAGAGAATGGTTAGAGGAATTGAAATGGACGCAAAAGAGTATCTGAAGAAGAAATCCGCAGAAATGGATGCAGCCATCAAAAGCTACCTTCCTGACGAAGAGCCTATGAGACTCATCGAGGCCTCCAGGCAGTACCCGTACGCCGGAGGAAAGAGGATGAGGCCCGCCATCGTCCTCGCCGCATGCGGTGCCGTCGGAGGAGACAAGAGCAAGGCCGTTCCGCTGGCCGTCGCCATCGAGTACATCCACAACTTCACTCTGATCCATGATGATTACATGGACGGCGATGAAATGAGGAGAGGTATGAAGACCATCCACGTCGGATACGACATGCCCACCGCCATCCTCGCCGGAGACGCCCTCTTCGCCAAGGCGTTCCAGATCATCGCGGACCTCGACATCCCCAGCGACAACATGAGGAAGATCCTCCAGTTCGTCTCCAAGGCTGTCTGGGACCTTGCAAGGGGACAGCAGTTCGATATCGAGAACGAACACAAACTCGTCTCCGAGGAGAGGTACACCGAGACCATCTTCCTGAAGACCAGCGTCCTGTTCGCCGCAGCCGCTGCGGGAGGTGCCCTCTGCGGAACCTCCAAGACCGAGTACATCGAGGCCATCAACAAGTTCGCCCTCGACATGGGTCTCGGATTCCAGATGTTCGACGATTACCTCGGCATCGCGGGAGACTCCTCCAAGACCGGAAAATCCGTCGGAAACGACCTCCGCAAAGGAAAGTGCACCCTGATGGTCACCTACACTCTGGAACATCTCAAGGATGAAGCGAAGCTCGCCAAGTTCAAGTCCATCCTCGGCAACATGGACGCCACCGAGGAAGAGGTCAGGGAAGGAATGCAGATCATGAAGGACATCGGTGCCATCGCATACAACAAGAAGGCCGCCGAGGACAAGATCGCATCCGCCAAAGCAGCCATCTCGATCCTGCCTGACAGCGAGGATAAAGAGTTCATGCTGGCACTTGCAGATTACTCCATCAACAGAGAGGTCTGAGAAAACCGATTTACGGATCGCGGACACCGTCTTCCGTGATCCGGAACATTGCCGACCTCCCCTCGGGGAGGCTCCGATGTTTTATTATCACGGCGTTGCGGACGCCGTTCCCTCTCATATCGATGCGGAGGATGGTCTTCGCATTGTGGTGCATCGCGTGTCCGCCCAGGAATTCTATGGCACCGGTGGTCAGGTTGGTGTACACCTGGGACGTTATCAGGACAGGGACGTCATAATCCCTCGCCATGTTCAACAGGACCTCGGTCTGTCTGATAAAATCGTTGCGGAGCTCCATGTTGTCATAATTGAGACGATAGAACATCGTCATCGAGTCCACGATCACAAGACCCAGCACACCTGTTTTTGCGATCTTGGCGATCTGGTCCACCCTCTGGGACTGCTCCCTGAAACTGTGCACCTGGAACACCAGGAGCTGTTTGATCAGCGATTCATCCTTGAAGATCTGAAGAAGACGTTCGTAGGAAAGTCCCTCCGTATCCACGTAGGCGACCTTCTTTCCGCTCTGGATGATATTGTATGCCACCTGCATGCAGATGTTGGTCTTGCCGCAGCCCGCTTCTCCGTAGAACAGCGTGACGCTTCCCGACTCGACACCGCCTCCGAGCATGGAGTCTAACAATCTGCAGCCGATCGGGACACGTTTCACGAAAGGGCTAATGTGAATAGTGTTCATAAGTCCTTTTATAGACAACCGCAATGCGAACCTATGGAACAGGAAAGGACCTTGGTGGCCGAAGGAGCCGAAGGAAGTGTCTATAGGACATCCTACCTCGGCAGAGATGCGGTGGTGAAGATCCGCACGCCCAAGAAGTACCGTGTTCCAGAACTCGACCGCAGGATCCGTTCGCACAGGATCCGCTCGGAGGCGAGACTCATCCGCGAGGCACGTTCCGGCGGCCTCCGCACCCCGTTGATTTATGACGTCGATACCGTCGAATGCAGTATCACCATGGAGGATGTGAAAGGTGTCACGGTCAAGCAGTATCTTGACGGACATCCGGAGGATGCGGAACACATCTGCAGGCTCATCGGACATGATCTGGCACTTCTGCATAATGCGAAGATCTGCCACGGGGACCTCACCACTTCGAATATGATTTTGACTGAGGACGGAAGGCTCTGTGTCATCGATTTCTCTATGGGTGCATCGCTGGTCGGAACAGAGGATTTCGGAGTGGACCTGCGTCTTCTCGAAAGGGCGTTCACATCCGCCCACCCCGCCATCAAAGATGCCTACGGCATCATCGTGGAGGAATACTGCAGGACCAAGACCGATCCGGACGAGGTCCTCAGAAAGGTCCAGGAGATCAAGGACAGAGGAAGATACACATGAAGATCAACGTAGTCACCCACAACCCGGGAAAGGTCAGAGAATATCAGTCGGAATTCGGCGAATTCGGGATCGAGATGGTCCATGTCAACCGCGAGTACGACGAAGTGCAGACCTCGTACCTGGAGGAAGTGGTCGACAAAGGCATGAAGCAGCTTCAGAGGGAAGGTCTGGAAAACTTCATGGTCGACGACTCAGGACTCTTCATCAACGCCCTCAGAGGATTCCCCGGAGTGTACTCCGCATTCGTTCAGAAGACCGTCGGCAACAAGGGCGTCCTCAAGCTCATGGAAGGCGTGGAGGACAGGTCCGCGGTGTTCAAATGCTGCATCGGATGCACCATCGGAGATGAGAGGATCGTGGTCACTGGCACATGCCCCGGAGTGATACTTTACGAAGAGAAGGGGAATGGCGGTTTCGGATACGATCCCATCTTCAGTCCCAACGGCGAACTGTCCTTTGCGGAGATCCCTACCGAAGTGAAGAACGAGATCTCCCACCGCGGAAACGCCACCCGCATGCTCATTGAGGAGATGAAGAGCAGAGGGCTGCTCTGACTACCTTAAAATACTCTTTGACTTTAAACCCAGTCGTGGGCCTGTGGGCTAGCTTGGTATACTTGTGGCTTTGGGAGCCATTGACTCCGGTTCAAATCCGGACAGGCCCACCATTATCAATTTGTGATCGTGAATCGGAATATCTGTCGATCAGAAAGTCGTCTTTTCGAGGATCGCCTTAGGCTTTTTCCCATTGAAGCAAATACCGTATAGATAGGTCGTTCCTTTCAGCTTTTTACAATAATCGCGCTGATGGATCTGTTCAATGGCCTCATGTGCCAGACGTTCGGATTCCGCTTCATTATCGGATTTGGCCTTTTTGAATTCCATTACGATGTTGGGATATTTGGCGAGTCTGCGGGCCAGGATAAGATCGTGCCTTCCGTTCCCGGTCTCGTGTTCCATCGTCACATTGTAGTTTCCCTTACGGCTCATAATTACACCTGCAAGGGCCATTTCATAATCATACTCCGTCCTCAACATCAAGAACGGGATATTTTCAGAGAAGAAAGTATACAACAACTTCTCGATTCCCGCTATATCGCATTTTTCTGCGGCATCCAAGATATCCGAGTAGTAATCGACCACACCATGCGAATAATTCGATATGTGGTCATAGAATACTGCATACATCTCTTTGTTCGGTATAGAAAGAAGATACGAGTCGCCCTCGGTTGGAACGGCATTGAGATATCCTGCAACTGCGAGGACCGAAAAGATAGCGTTGGATTTTGTTTTCAGTTCGTCCATAGCTACGGAGCCGGATAGCTTTTTCGAAATGGTTTCTCCGTTACCGAGAGCAGATATATCTTTGAAAGTTTCCTCGGTAGAACAATCCAGAAGCGTATCCATAATGTCGTTTCCGCTGGTGCCTGCCCAGTAAGCTTTAGGATCGAAATCATTCTCGATATAACTCATGATGCTCCAAGGATTGTAGATGTCCGCATTTCCGAAACGGTATCCGTCATACCATTCTTTGGCTTCATCGAATTTCTCCGGGTGACCATAATATGAGCAGAGTTCTTTGACCTCGGATTCGGTAAAACCGTATCTTTCATCAAATTTGACCTCAAAGATGTTATTGACCCTCAGATTGTTGAGTCCGGAGAATATTCCTTCCTTGGCAATCTGCATGACGCCGGTCACGACGGCAAAAGTCAGGCTCTTGTTATCCTTCAACGCCAGAGAATAGAAACTGCGGAGGATGCTGAAAATGTCCTCATATGATTCCTTACGGAAGGCATGATTAAGGGTGGCGTCATATTCGTCAATGAGAATGATCGGTTTAATTCCGTGATACTGTTCCAGCATTGAACATAATGCCCGGAGTGATTCTTTGAGAAGGGTCGGATTTGCTTTGCCGCTGACAATCACCTGATAATCTTCACGGTCTGCAGGGTCCACCTTTTCACTGGTTTCAAGATATCTGTACTCCTTGTACAGATTTTTGATCCTGTATTTGAGATTGGAAATGAATTCGTTATAATCCAGGTAGTCCAATTCATTCATCGACAGGCTGATTACCGGATATGCGTTCTGATACTGTTCGAATTCTGGAAAGTCACTAATCTTCAACCCATCAAACCAATTGTTTCCTTTATACCTGAGGTTGAAGAAGGCGTCGAGCATAGAGAGATTGAGTGACTTACCAAAACGCCGTGGTCTTGTGAAAAGATACACTTTGCTCCGATTTTTGAGAAGATCGGATATGAGTTCGGATTTATCGACGAAATAGAAACCGTCATCACGCAACTCTTTGAAGTCACTTGTCCCGGTGAGTATTTCCAATCTTTTCCGCCCCTCTGCCATATTTTGTATATTGTTCCATCGACTATTAAAACAGACTGTTTTAGAAAGAAGATAATCTTACACTCAGAAGACTGAATTCCACTACTTAAAC
>CAVGRR010000028.1:13254-18646 GCA_963631655.1 Eggerthellaceae bacterium | reverse complement strand
ACGCACGGTGGTGTGAGAGGGCAGTGAGGCGAAACCTCACTCCCTACTCGATATCTCTTTTCACCGACTTCCTTTTCCCCCGCCTTGCTCCGCATTTGATCATGCCTTAAGTTCTTTCAAGTACCTTGCTGAATACAATCTTAAATTCAGCAGCAGGTAGTTGGAAAACAAACTCTCTCTGCTTTGTAGTCTATGCTTTAGTTATGTTTTACAACCTCAATTCCTGGGCTGATGACTTTCATTCGCTCATCAAATTCTTTTTTGGGAAGGCGGGACTCAACTTTTACTATGGTGCCTGGGATACAGCGTTTACTGTACTTTATCCCATTTTCGTTTTGAAAAATCTATGATTGGTCATTGCAAGGAACTACCAATCTCCATTCAGTTTCTTTGCCATACTTTGGATCCTTTGTGTAAAATGACATGTATGTGAGTTTGATGGCTTCCTCCATCATCGATACTAGATCATCTTTCAGTGAACTGAATTTCTCCTTTGTCAGGCGGAGCATCATATTGTAGTATGTTTCCCTGAGGTCCTCTGCTTTTGCAAGATATTCGGAATATGTTATACGGTTCAGCTATCCTTTTTCCGGCCTGAACCAGACACAGGCCCCATCACCTTTTGCATATTCCTTCCACATATGATCTGAATACGTGCCATCGGTGAAACAGCCGACGAATAGACTGTTCTCTGTTTCTTCTTGGATCCTGTTCCATATCGATATCAGATCCAGATTCTTTTCTTTCAGTACTTCCCCTAGGATTTTCGCTCCGATGATATCCATAAACTCTTCTTTAGATGTTTCAGGGTCAATGGGAAGTCTGCATTCCTTATTATCGCTTATTCTGTATTCTTTGACACTGGCGTATTTGGTTCTCGAGTACTGTATGTTTTCCACTGCATGGCCCTTGGGCATATATTTGCACAGAAGAGTCGGTTTTTCACCCGAACATGGGATTTTACTGTGGAACTTCGCATAGTACTCTGTTGTACTATTCAAGGAGTCGAATTGTTTTTTGACAAGCTGTTGGTATTTTTCTATACCGTTGTCTTTGATTATCTTGAGATTGGTGCATGCCAGATTGTTTGATCTCCATAATGCAGTCCGCAGTTCTTTCTCTACGCTGGGGTTTCTGCGGAGATACTGTTTGACATTCGGGTCGCGCATCACAAGATATCTTGCCTTTTTGAACTCCTGAAGGAGTGTAGTATCCGAGGTGGTTATCGTTGTCTGTTTTTTCATATTCACCCTCTACTATCGGTGGGCTGTGTTCGAACTTTTGTTCTCCAAACTATATCTATCCCCATCGAGTATTATATTTCTTGCCTCACAAATGGAGCTTAAGATCGCATCAAGAATGTCAGGGTGTACAAGGGGCTTATGCACCGTCGTGAACCGGACACCAGCCTCTATCAGAGAACTCAGATGTCTCTTTCTGACCCTATCCCATACTTCTCAAGCAGCCTTCTGATCTCCGGGACCGATTCATCCGGAATGACCACCGACTTGGCCTTGTAACTCCTCTGCAGGATAAGCTCCTTCTCCGAAAGCCTGTTCAGCGCACCGAAATCATATCCTTTCCAGCTGTACACGTTTCCGTACCTGTCCTTCTCCCTCGTGAGATACAGAAGGATCAGCGTCAGTTCGTCGATAGTATCTTCAATACTGTCCATACGGTCAAAATACACCCGCAGAGGTTAATGTTTCCGTATAGGAAACATCCTCCGTCACGGCCCCGGATATTAACACCTCTACAGTCTACTTTGTGGCAGACACAATTCTTTATAATGCGCATTCGCTCGTTCATCCGTTCGGTCTGTCATCCGTTCTGTGAAGCGACATCAGTCTTCATCTGAATCGGAAGACCAGGGTATCGGGAAGATGTTCGCAATGAGGAACTGGATGGTCTTTGTTCTCGCAGTAACGGTGTGCGTATCTGTATTTGTCATAACGGAGGGATCGGACGACTCGGCGGCCGATTCCTCCGGATCCTGCGGAACAAATGTCACTTATGAGTTCAGGTCGGATACCGGGACTTTCACAATAAGCGGTACCGGAGCAATGGCAGGTTATTGGACCTATTCTGACAGGCCCTGGAATTCATACTGTTCCTCTATCAAGACTGTGGTGATAGAAGATTCAATCACCTCCGTCGGAAACAACGCCTTCCGCGGCTGTACAGCTCTCAGTTCGATCACCATTCCCGATTCGGTGACCTCCGTCGGAAGTTCTGCATTCTACGGTTGCATATCTCTTTCCTCGGCAAATCTCGGAAAGAACGTCGAAACGATCGGGAACTATGCGTTCTACGGATGTACCTCTCTTGCAGAGATCTCCCTGGGGGATTCTCTCACTTCTCTCGGCAACAATGTGTTCTACAACTGTTCCGCCCTTGGATCCATGTCCCTTCCGAATTCTGTCGAGACCATCGGGGACTCCGCGTTCTACAACTGTTCTTCCCTCGCATCCGTTTCCCTGTCCGATGCTCTCACATCGATCGGATCCTCCGCGTTCTACAACTGTTCCTCCCTCGCATCTGTCATCATTCCCGATTCTGTGACATCCGTCGGAGACTATGCGTTCTACGGGTGCACGTCACTGACCTCTGCGGATGTTCCGGATTCTGTCACCACTCTGGGGTCCTGTGCGTTCTCCGGCTGTACTGGATTGAAAAAGATCACAATCCCGATCAGTCTTGACTTGGTCAAATATACCAGCAGCCCGGTCTTCAAAGACTGCGTCAACATAGAGAATATAACGTTCACAGCAGGAACCGGGTATACTCACAGTTATACGACCAGCGAACTGTCTTACACTCCTTGGTACCTCAGCAGTGCCGTGCTGAAGGGGATGGTCTTTTCCGACGGTGTGACCTCGATCAGTGCCAATATGTTCCAGAACTGTACTGCTTTGACATCTGCGAGCTTTTCGGACACTGTCCTTTCAATGGGTGACAAGGCATTCTCCGGCTGTACCTCTCTTGCAAACATTGTCCTGCCGGATTCCGTCGAATCCGTCGGGGAATCTGCGTTCTCCGGATGCACATCTCTGAAATCCGTGAAACTGGGGAACTCCGTCACATCGGTCGAGGCCGAGACATTCAGCGGATGTACGGCTTTAGCATCAGTGATCCTCGGTATCTCTGTTGCATCCATCGAAGAACATGCCTTTTCTGGCTGCACTTCCCTTACAACTATCAATGTTCCAGACTCCGTCATTTCGATCGGATCCTACGCATTTGAAAACTGTACATCTCTCGCCTCCGTGTCTCTCGGCAGATATCTCGTAAACATCGAAGATCATGCATTCTACGGTGCTCTATCTATTAATTCTTTGAATGTCCCAGACTCTGTAATTTCAATAGGCACCCTGGCATTCAAAGGCATCATGTTCCATGATGCCGACGGAACCCTCCTGCCCGCCTCCGCACCTGCCCTTGCAGGCAAGACCTTCGAAGGCGGGGACGGTGTTCTCACTGCAGTGCGTTCGGAAGTTGTACCTGAACCGGTACCTGCCGTCACCGGCGGAGACGAAAAGACCCAGACGACCTCTATCATCGAGATCGCAACACTCGTCGTGGCCATCGCAGCACTCATAGTGGCACTACTGGCACTCCTCTCCGTGAGGAAGAAGGAGATCTGAACCCCATCCAAACTTCATATACTCCCAAGACCATCAACGAGCAGTGGTATCATGGCAGATGACCTCAGCAGGGAAGAGTTCGAGAAATTCGTTAGGGACAACCGGGAGATGATCCTCCGCATCCTCGAAGAGGATGAGGACTACGGCTACATCCCCTCATATTACAGAGACTCGGAGTACATGCGTTCGTCCTTCAAGAACGAGATCCGCAAGACCGGTCACACCGTCCTCCGCATCCTCGCCGACGAGGATTTCCAGAAGCATTTCACCGTCTGCGCCATGGAGTTCATCGCCGCCGCCCAGGCCGCCGTCCGTGCTTTACCTCTTTCAGACGAAAGCAGGGAACTGGTGGACGAGGCCATCAAGGCCAAGGACGATGCTGTGAAGACAGTTGCAGTCACCGGTGCCAAGAACATCACCAAAAGCAAGCTCGAGAAGGTCAACATCACCAACGTGAAGAAGAAGATCGACAACCTCTTCCCCGGCAGGGAAGAGAGCGAATGATCAGTTTCCGATTGCGGACTTCACACATTCCGCGAACCTGTCCGCGTCCAGGTCTTCCAATCTGAAGTACTTGGCTTCCAGTTTCTCAGCCAGTTTCTGGGCGTTGTCGAAATGGGGGAACCCTGCCCCCGCATCCACGACGATCCATTTCACCGAGGGGATCGACATATCCTCGGCGAGCTTCTGCACCTCGTCGTTGGCGTCAGCGCCTTCTTTCAATGGTACATTCGCTCTGCCATCAGTTACAAGGATGATGTAACACCTCTCCCCGATGTGGCAGCGGGCATACGCCGTCATGTACTCGTTCACGGTCACCAATGCCTCTCCCAGAGGCGTCTTGCCCCCGGTGGGCAGGTCCTCCAGATGTCTGTAACTGTACTCCACCGATTTCGTGGGCGGGAGGATCATTTCCGCCGAGTCCCTACGGAACGCCATCAGGCCCACCCTGTCCCTCTTGACGTAGCTGTCCCTCAGCATTGATAAGATTGCACCCTTCACCGTGGCCATTCTTTTTCTTACACCGAGAGAACCGCTGGCGTCCACCAGGAACAGCAGGGTGGCGCCGCTACGTCTTTCCCTCACCTTTTCCCTTATGTCACCGGATTCGATCGAGATGGCCATTCCGTTCTTCTCTCTGGTGAGCTGGCATGGTGCGGCTGCGCGGAGGGTGGCATCGAACGCTATGTCTGTTGTACTTCCGGACGGGATCCTGGACCGGGCGTACCGCCCGGTCCCATCGGCACTGACCGCCATGGAACGGAGACCCTTTCTGGTCTTCGTTCTCGCAGGTAATCTGCCTTCTTCGTGAAGATAATCTATCACTCTGAACTGTCTCCCGATCTCGAACATCATCTCTTCCAGACCGGGTCCTTCGGGTATGTTATCAGAAGGGGCATCATTCTCCTCCGGAGGTTTATCATGTTCTTCGTTTTTGTCAGTCTGGGTCTTTTGTTTTTCATCGTGGTTTTCATCCCTTTGCGGAGGTTCTTCCGGTTCCTCCTGCTGAGGCTGATCCTCCTCCGGAGGCCTCTCCGGAGGGGGCTGATCGTAGTTCCTCCGATGGGGGAGACACAGCACCGCCGCCTCTTCCACATCCTTCATCCTGACCTCGTCCCGCCCGTTCAGGGCGGCAATCGCACAGGAACAGTTGTAGATCGCCAGATCTCCGCGGATCCCGTCCGCCCCGACCTTGATGCACAGTTCCGAGATCACAGACACTAGTTCGTCCGACACCGTGACGAGAG
>CAVGRR010000028.1:0-13011 GCA_963631655.1 Eggerthellaceae bacterium | reverse complement strand
CCGAGATCTGACCTCTCTCCACCTGCACCTTTCCGGAAAGAACGGCGTTCAGTATTCCCGCTAAAACAGAACGGTCCATCAGGTTCGCATCATCGATGAAAAGGATGTTCCCGTCCGCTCTGGATAACAATCCGGGTTCCAGAGTGATCTTTCCGGTGGAGACCGCCTTCTCCACATCGAGTCCGCCGTACAATTGCTCGTCGGTGACGTCCAGAGGACAGTTGACTATCGTCTTCCCGGAGAGCTTCGCTATTGAACGTGCCAGCACGCTCTTTCCGGTACCTCTGCCTCCCCTCAGGAGCACTGTTTTGATATGAGGTTCCACGAACGCGCACTCCAGTGCGCGTTTGGCGTCGTCCATCCCGACGACGGCCGTGAAAGGGAACGTCAGAGGTCCTGAAGGCATTTTTCCAGTTCCTCTTGGTCGAGACCCGCTTCCTCGAAGGGACGTCTTCTGAGACGGTGCGACAGCACCAGTCCCGCCACCGCACGCACATCGCCCTTGGTGACCTCGGTCCTTCCTTCCAGGGCGGCGTTGGCCTTGGCTGCCTTCAGTAATGTGATATCCGCACGGTGTCCGTCGATGCCGAAATGCAATGTCACCGAAACGACCCAATCAACCGCCTCATCGGTCGCGATGACCTTGGATAAACTGTCTCTGGCACATGCGATCTTCTCGCGTATGGCGTCCGACTCTTCTTTGCAGGATTCGACATATGCTTCCGGATCGGAGTCGTACTTCACGCGTCTCTTCACCACTTCCGCTCTCTTGGAGGCGTCCTTCTCTCCCTTGATGTCCACGGACAGTCCGAACCTGTCCAGCAGCTGAGGTCTCAAATCTCCTTCTTCAGGATTCATCGTTCCCACCAGGACGAATCTCGCGGGGTGGGAGAACGATATTCCCTCCCTTTCCACATAGTTCACGCCCATGGCGGCCGAGTCCAATAAGAGATCCACCAGATGATCGTCGAGGAGGTTCACCTCATCGACATAGAGTATGTTGCCGTTGGCAGCCGCCAACACACCGGTCTCGAACTTCTTCTTCCCGGTCTTCAAAACGGTTTCAATATCCAATGTGCCAGACACCCGATCTTCGGTCGCCGACAGAGGAAGGTCCACCACTCTCATGGGCACCATTTCAGGTTCCAAAACTTCTCCTTTCTCCAGTCTCTCGAGACAGTAGGGACAGTACCTTCCGGTTCTTCCGAACTCGCAGCGGAAGGGGCATCCCTTCACCGCCTTCCGCGAAGGAAGCACAGGTCCCAGGGACCTCACCGTGGTGGACTTGGCGGTACCCTTCTCTCCTTTGATCAGCACGCCGCCGATGGTCGGATCGACCACGTTCAGCATGAGCGCGCGTTTCATATCATCTTGACCGACGATTCTTGCAAAAGGGAACACCGGGGGCTGTCCTGTCATAATATCCGACTCATTGGATGTGATATCCAAATTGCCTTCATAGTATCTTGTTATAAGGTATTTTGTCAGAATGAACCTGCCGCCGGCCGGAGGCCGGCGGGACAGGTTCATTAATGACATCCCCTATGGGGAGTATATGCGTATCCTCGGCAGAAACCCCGGCTCCGGCGAGATCAAAGTGCTCCCGGAGACCGACGACGACATCTGGCACTTATACAATGTTATCTGCGTAGGGGATATTGTGACCGCCTCCACCGTCCGCAGGGATGAGAAAGCGGATGACAAGCTCCGTGCCGAGCGGTCCGAGAAGAAAAGGATGACTCTGGGTGTCCGCATCGAAAAGATCGAGTTCGACCAGGAAGGTCTCAGACTTCGTCTTCTGGGTATTATCGAAACAGGTCCGCAGGACATCGGTCAGCACCACAGTCTGGTGACCGAGGTGGGCGAACCGCTGACCATCGGGAAGCAGCACTGGAAAGAGACCCAGATCGAGAGATTGGACACTGCTGTGAAAGACACGGTCAAGCCGAGGATTGTCTTTGTATCCTTGGACCAGGACGAGGCCACCGTCGCCGTCCTCAGAGCGTACGGTCTGAAGGAGATCGTGACTGTAAGGTCCATGAGGTCCGGGAAGCAGTACGACGAGAAGGGGAAACCCGTGGACTACCATGGGGAGATCATCTCCAAACTGAAAGCTGTCGCCACCCCCGAGATGCCCCTGGTCCTTCTGGGTCCCGGGTTCGAGAAGGAGGAGCTGGCCGACGATATCAAGAAACTCCCCAAGGGAACGTTCGGTTCTTTGTTCGTTCAGCACACCGGACAGTCCGGGATGGTCGGCATCAACGAACTGATCAAGAGCGGTCTGGGCGCCCAGATCCTCAGGGATTCTTCAGTTGGCACAGAAATGGAACTGGTCAACCGTCTTATGGAAGAGATAGGAAAGAACGGTCCCGCCACCTACGGTCCCAATGAGGTAGCGGCCGCCGCCGAGGCGGGGGCCGTCGAACACCTCCTCATTTTGGACTCCGTTCTAAGAGAAAAGGACCTCGACCACGTGGTCCGTTCTGTGGAGTCCCAGAACGGTGATTTAACAGTGATCTCCTGCGAGCACGATGCCGGAAAACAGCTCGAGGCATTGGGCGGCATCGCCGCCATCCTGAGATACAAGTTAGCATGATCTCAGGATGATATTTCACCTGTCTGGGTCTTTTGAAAAAAGGACCTCAGCTCCTTCTCATGTAGGCCATGATCTCCAGGGCCGCCACGAGCACCGCACCCGCCACGGCCACGATGATGTGTCCCCACAGGTCGATCTGGTTCGGAGTTATCATCAGGATCACGAAGTCGAACAGCACCACGAAGATCCAGTTGTTGGTGTTGGTGACACCCCTCAGGATCTTGTCCGTGTTGGGCCTGGCGTGGATCTTTCCTGCAGCGAGAGCTTTCCTCTCCGAATCCAGGAAGACCCTGATGATGTACTTCATGTTGATGACGGTCTTGTGCAGGATGGGTACCAGCAGGACGAAGTCGACCAGCATGACCACCGCGGTGGTTATGTAGAGACTGATGGAATCCGGAGTGTGCTCGTTGATGAAGTCCGCCACACCGGGGGTGATCAGGATGAATATGATCTGCACGATGGCGACCAACACCAAAGTGAAGTACATGTTCGCCAGCCTGGTACGGAAGTTCGACATGGTCTCCTTGGTGGCCTGGGACATCTTGGTGTAGAAGTTGGACCTTATCAGTTCCAGCTTGATGAAACCGTTGACCAGGGGCTGCGGCGTGTGCACCTGCACATAGTCGCAGAACTTGTCGGCCTTCCTGTTGAACAGGGGCAGGACGATCATAGATAACAGTGCGGCACCGATGACTGATGTATAGAAGTCCCCGGTGATGATGCCGGCGGAGTATGCCTCTTTACTGATGATGAATGCGAACTCTCCCATCGCCACCAGGGAGATGGAACAGAAGAACGACAGACGCAGCGGCTTGTTGCCCACGAAATATGCCACCATCACGGATCCGCACTTCAGGAGGAAGTAGATCACGTAGATCAGGAGGATGTAATGGATGTTGTGGATCAGGTCGGACGGTCTGATGAGCAGACCGATCGACACGAAGAACATCATCATGAACACATCTTTCATAGGTTCGACGTCGGTCTCGATGTGTTTGTGGTGCTTAGACTGGGATACGATGACACCCATCATGAACGCTCCGATGGCCATGGACATGCCGATGTAAACAGAAAGATATGACAGTCCGAAACAGAATCCCAGGGCGACGATGAGCAATACCTCGGTGGATGTCTTCTCGGCGAGGTAATCCAGCAGTTTGGGGATGAACATCAGACCGACGCTGATGGCCACCACCATGAATATGATGACGGTGAGCAGCATCCATACGATACCTGCGACGTCCAGGTCGGTACCGGTCATCATAGGTGAAATTGCAGATAGGATCAGGACCTGTGCCACATCCTCGATGACGGTCACTAAGATCAAAGTCTCCACATCGGCGTGGCTGATCTTGTCCTGTTCCGCCAGGACGATGGTGATGACGGCAGTGGAAGAACCTGAAATAATAGCACCGAAGGCGATGGACTGAAGCGCGTTGAGTCCTATCAGACTTCCGGCCGTGAATCCGCCGGCCAACATGATAGGCACCTGGATCATCACGACCATCATCGCGAAGGTGCCCATCTTCTTCAGTTTCTTGAGATTGAGCTCCATTCCGATGCAGAACATCATTAATACTAATCCCAAATCGGAAAGGAATTCTACAATTTCTTCGGTGTCGGCGCTCTCGCCGCTCCAGAGGTTGCTGAGGATGATACCGCTGACGATATACCCGATGGCGGCCGGCATCTTCAGTTTCTTGAAGACGACCGAGCAGAAGCCTCCGATAAGCAGAAGCATCGCCATGTTGATAAGCAGTATTTGCTCTTCCGTAAGTGCACCCTCGAGGCGCGCTATATAATAGAGGTTAATAATCTTTTCAACGGGTCTGTCGGTTTGGGATGAGAGAATAACTTTTTGTTGTTATTCCTGGAAAGTCACGGATTTTGAGCACGATAACAGGGCATTTGTTAAATACTCTGCAAACCATTGTAGTGATTACCAAGAGCAGACCTCTGTCGGAAAAGTGCCACTTAGGGATGTGGTGCTGTTTGGGACATCTATATGATCCAGGGCCGGGAAAGGTCTGACATTCATGGGTGTGAAGCAATTGAAACTAAAGATTATTACATCAATAGCATTGCTGTTGACTTTGTTGTTCGCGGGGGCAGTCGTTGTCTCCGCGGACGATGCTGCTGCTGATACAGGAAGTGAAAGCAGCGTAACAACAGCAACTGAGTATGTAGCGTCTGTCACCATCGGGGAGACGACTAAACAATATGAGACTCTTGCTGAGGCGGTTGCTGCCGCACAGCCTAACGATTCTGGCAACTCCGCCACTGTCACCCTTCTGAAAGATGTCTCCCTTGCGAAGGCTACCGATGGCACACTTTCGTTCACCAAGCCCGGAGAGTATGTGTTCGATATCGGTACTCACTCCATAACGATGACCGGAGGATATCTGCTGTCCGTCGGCGGATCTGCACCTCCCGTGTATCCCATCGACACCATTCAGACCTCTGCCAAACTCACCATCCTCGGTTCCGGAGAAATCAATGTCACCAACGGTACCATCTTCAGGTCCTACGGTACGATGATCTTCGGTGACGACACCGGAGGACCCAAGGTCACATTGACCTGCGACAAGACCACTTATTCTATCTTCAAGGTGGAAGAAGGATCGTACCTGACCGTCAACGGCGGTACCTTCTCTGTCAGCGGTAAGGTCGACAGGACCATGCAGTCCTACGGAACCACCGTCATCAACGGCGGTACCTTCAACGCTGCCGTGGAGATGTGGGTCTATGGAGACTACGAGTCCAAGCTCACTGTCGCCAGCACTGCAAATGTCGGTACCCTCAGGATCGCCCAGAGCAATGCCGATGGTGCTGAAATCGAAACCTACACCAATGTGACCAACAAGACCTACGCTGTGTCTGCTGAGGCATCTGTGAAAACCTCCTCTGGCACCATCGAGTACCTGTCCCTTGTTGATGCCGTGAAGGCCGCACAGCCTAACGATTCTGGCAACTCCGCCACTGTCACCCTTCTGAAAGATGTCTCCCTTGCGAAGGCTACCGATGGCACACTTTCGTTCACCAAGCCCGGAGAGTATGTGTTCGATATCGGTACTCACTCCATAACGATGACCGGAGGATATCTGCTGTCCGTCGGCGGATCTGCACCTCCCGTGTATCCCATCGACACCATTCAGACCTCTGCCAAACTCACCATCCTCGGTTCCGGAGAAATCAATGTCACCAACGGTACCATCTTCAGGTCCTACGGTACGATGATCTTCGGTGACGACACCGGAGGACCCAAGGTCACATTGACCTGCGACAAGACCACTTATTCTATCTTCAAGGTGGAAGAAGGATCGTACCTGACCGTCAACGGCGGTACCTTCTCTGTCAGCGGTAAGGTCGACAGGACCATGCAGTCCTACGGAACCACCGTCATCAACGGCGGTACCTTCAACGCTGCCGTGGAGATGTGGGTCTATGGAGACTACGAGTCCAAGCTCACTGTCGCCAGCACTGCAAATGTCGGTACCCTCAGGATCGCCCAGAGCAATGCCGATGGTGCTGAAATCGAAACCTACACCAATGTGACCAACAAGACCTACGCTGTGTCTGCTGAGGCATCTGTGAAAACCTCCTCTGGCACCATCGAGTACCTGTCCCTTGTTGATGCCGTGAAGGCCGCAACTGACGGAAGCACTGTTACTGTGTTAAAGTCCGGTCTTGCATGCGTCAAGATTGAAGATGGTAAGACACTTACTTTCACCGGTGAAGCATTGACTCACAGCTACGGCGATTACAAGTACATATGGACCGGAGTCGAGTCCTGTAAGGCCACCAAGACCTGCGCCACCTGCGGCAAAGAGGTCAGCGAGGATTCGACGGAGGTCACTTCCAAGATTACTACTGATTCGACTTGCAGCGCTGAGGGTGAGACAACTTACACCGCGAAGTTCGCCACCGAGGGTCTGACCTCCACCACCACCGCAACTATTGCTAAGAAAGCTCACGACTACGGTGATTTCACATACAGCTGGAATGGAGTTACCTCCTGTACCGCGACCAAGACCTGTAATGTCTGTGGCGACGTGGTTAAGGAGGATTCTACGAATATCGCCTCCGAGACCACTAAAGAAGCATCCTGTACTGAGGAAGGAGTGACCACATACACCGCAACATTCCCTTCCGCAGGATCTAATCAGACGACCGCGACCATCGCCAAGATCGCCCACGAATACGGAGACGCCACCTACACCTGGTCCGACGACAACTCGACCTGCACCGCAGAGAGGAAGTGTACCCGCGACGGATGCTCCGGATCCGAGAAGGAGACCGCGAAATCCACCAAGACCGTCACCACCGCGGCCACCTGCGAGAACAAGGGATCCGACAGGTACACCGTCACCTTCGATAACACCGCCTTCGAGACCAAGACCAAGGATGTGGACACCGCTGCCCTCGGCCACGAATACGGAGACGCCACCTACACCTGGTCCGACGACAACTCGACCTGCACCGCAGAGAGGAAGTGTACCCGCGACGGATGCTCCGGATCCGAGAAGGAGACCGCGAAATCCACCAAGACCGTCACCACCGCGGCCACCTGCGAGAACAAGGGATCCGACAGGTACACCGTCACCTTCGATAACACCGCCTTCGAGACCAAGACCAAGGATGTGGACACCGCTGCCCTCGGTCACAAGATGGCCCACACCGAGGCCAAGGCAGCCACCTGCACCGCCGACGGAAACGTGGAATACTGGTATTGCTCTGTCTGCAAGAAGTACTTCTCCGACGAGGCCGGAAACACCGAGATTACCACCGGTGTCACCACGACCAAGACCGGCCATTCCTACGGAGACGCCATCTACGTATGGGCCGGATACGACGCCTGCACCGCGACCAAGAAGTGTAAGAACTGCGACGACACCATGACCGACGACAAGTCGACCATCACCTCCGATGTAACCAAGGCAGCCACCTGCACCGAGACCGGAACCAAGGTCTACACTGCCACCTTCAAGGACGGATTCGGAACCGACACCAAGGAAGAGACCCTCGCCAAGATCGCCCACGACTACGGCACTCCCGAGTACAAGTGGTCCGATGACCTCAAGACCTGTTCCGCCTCCAAGAAGTGTAAGAACTGCGACGACACCGTGACCGAGGACGCCACCTCGACCTCCGAGGAGACCACTGCGGCCACCTGCACCAAGGAAGGTGTCACCACCTACACCGCGAAGTTCACCAAGGAAGGCTTCACCGAGCAGACCAAGACCGCGGCCATCGCCAAGATCGCCCACACCCTCGAGAAGACCGCGGCCAAGGCAGCAACCTGCACCGCGACCGGTAACAACGAGTACTACACCTGCTCCGTGTGTAAGGGCGTCTTCAAGGACGACAAGGCAGCCACCTCGACCACCGTCGAGGCGGAGACCCTCGACAAGATCGCCCACAGCCTCGAGAAGACCGCGGCCAAGGCAGCAACCTGCACCGCGACCGGTAACAACGAGTACTACACCTGCTCCGTGTGTAAGGGCGTCTTCAAGGACGACAAGGCAGCCACCTCGACCACCGTCGAGGCGGAGACCCTCGACAAGATCGCCCACAGCCTCGAGAAGACCGCGGCCAAGGCAGCAACCTGCACCGCGACCGGTAACAACGAGTACTACACCTGCTCCGTGTGTAAGGGCGTCTTCAAGGACGACAAGGCAGCCACCTCGACCACCGTCGAGGCGGAGACCCTCGACAAGATCGCCCATATCTATGGCGAATACCAGTATGCCTGGACCGGTGTCACTTCCTGTAAGGCCACCAAGACCTGTTCCGTCTGCAAAGACGAGGTCAGCGAGACCTCTACAAGTGTCACTTCAGAGATCACCAAGGCAGCCACCTGTACCGTTGATGGTGAGACCACCTACACTGCAGTGTTCGCCACTGCAGGACTCACTTCCACGACCACTGCACCCATCGCTGCTCTCGGACACACCGAGGAGGTCATCCCCGCTATCGAAGCCACAGCCGACTCTCCCGCATACACTGCCGGAAAGAAGTGTTCCGTCTGTGGAGAGATCCTTGTGCCCCAGGCCAAGATCACCCAGACCGAAAAGAAGAACGATGACGGAACTGTGACCAATGTCCAGACCTACACCGCAGAGGAGAAGGTCGGTTCCGACGAGGTCAAGGCCGTGATGGAAAAGACCGAAGGCAGCGACAAAGCCGCTGAAGTGAGTGTCGTCATCAAGTCCTCCGAGACAACTGTTTCCGAAGAGACCGTCAAGAAGGCTCTGGACCTGATCAAGGATTCCGATGCAATGCCCGGATCCGAAGCTTCCGAAAAGAAGACCGTGACGATTGACACCTCAGTATCCACTGAAGAAAAGAAGACCGCGGCCACCATTTCCAAGGACTCCCTGCAGATCATCAAGGATGCAGGCGCGGAGACCGAGATCAAAGGAAACCTGGGAACCCTGAAGATCAGTCAGGCGGCAGCGGAAACCCTGATCTCTGCGGGAAGCACCCTGGTCATTTCGACAGAATCTTCCGAGAAGACTGTTCTGACCGAGGCTGAGACCCAGAAGGTCGGTGCAGATGCGGCAGTGTTCAAACTGAGCGCACTTGTAGATAATCATGCTATCAGCAAGTTCAACGGAAACATCTCCGTCACCCTCCCCTACGCCCTCTCTGAAGGAAAGGCGGCAGGCGATGTCGTCGTGTGCTACATCGATGACACCGGAAGGATCAACAAGATCGATAACTGCGTTTACGCGGACGGATACGTCACCTTCGATACCGACCACTTCTCCTATTGGGCCATCACCGACAGCTGGACCGAGGATGAAGTCAGTGCCTTCACCTTTGCAGCCTTCCTCGGCGCCTTCATAGCAGCTATGATTGTCATCGCGGTCGGTGCTGTCAGCTGGAAGTACTCCAGGGACGAGTGATAAAACCCTTTGATCCTCCGAGAGGAGGATCCCAAATCCCTTTCCCCCTAATCGGGGGTTTTTCTTTCATTTTTCTTGAAATACAGCACCGTGCTAACATTTAACACGGTATTGTACATTTTTGGACACGCTAAATATTTATCAATCCCTAAAATAGGGGTTCTCAGAGCCGAAAAATCGGCGAAAGAGGAATACTATGGATGGAAAACAGGTTCGTCTCGAAAGGATTATGGACAGGAAGACCGGCCGTGCGGTCCTCGTCCCTATGGACCACGGTATCTCGAACGGTCCCCTCGACGGTCTCATCGACATGAAATCCACTGTCGATGCTGTCACCAACGGAGGTGCCACCGGAGTCATCATGCACAAAGGACTCATCAGGTACTCATACCGCGGGTCCGGAAAGGATGTCGGTCTCATCATGCACCTTTCCGCATCCACCGATGTCGGCCCCACCGTCAACCACAAGGTGAACATCACCACCGTTCAGGAAGCGATCAAATACGGTGCCGACGCGATTTCCATCCAGATCAACTTCGGCGACGAATACGAGCCGGAGATGCTCGAATCCGCCGGTCAGGTCGCCAGGGAATGCAACGAGTGGGGAATGCCCCTCATCATCATGGCCTACCCCCGCGGACACGATGTGAACTCCTTCGATGCAGACAACATCGCCCACGTCGCCCGTGCATCCGCCGAAATCGGTGCCGACATCGTCAAATGTTCCTATACCGGAGACATAGATTCCTTCAGAAAGGTCACCCGCGGTGCCCTGGCACCTGTTGTCATCGCCGGCGGACCCAAGATGGACACCGACATGGACATCCTCAATATGGTCTACGATTCCATCCAGGCCGGAGGAAAAGGAGTGTCCATCGGCAGGAACGTCTTCCAGAACAAGAACGTCGAAGGCATCACCAAAGCCATTTCCAAGATCGTCCTCGAGGACTACACCGTCGAAGAGGCGTCCAAATTCCTCCAGATGTGATTCCCATGGACGGCAAGAAGATCTTCGTACGCGCCGACCTTCCTGACGACAGGGATGACAGGAAGGACCTGGTCACCAACGGTCTTGAATCCGGTATCGTCTGCTTCGTCCTCCGCAAGGGGGACGAAGAGTTCGAGTCCCTCGGAAAGATGGAAGAGGTCATCTACCTCAACAAGGGAAAGCCTGTGGACGATTCGGTGGCATTCGAATCCATCGACACCCCCGAGGCCCAGGACAAGGTGCTGGGTCTTGTGGGAAAGAAGAAGACGATCATCGTCGAGACCTCCGACTGGACCATCATCCCCCTGGAGAACATGATCGCCAAGTTCAGGCTTGCCGGCACCGAGGTTCTGGCGATCGCCAGGAAGAAGGAGGAGGCCCACCTTTATCTTACAACTATGGAGAAAGGCGTTGACGGAGTCGTCATCGAGACCGACGACCCCCTTTCGATCGGAAAGTTCAGAGACGTACTCACAGTAAGCGAACCCGTCCCCCTTTCCGAGGTCGAGGTCACATCGATCGAACCTGTGGAGATGGGCGACAGGGTCTGCGTCGATACCTGCTGCCTCATGAACCCCGGAGAGGGAATGCTCTGCGGTTCCTATTCCAACTGTTTATTCCTCATTCAAAGCGAGAGTGGGGCCAACGGTTACGTCGCTACCCGTCCGTTCAGGGTGAACGCGGGTGCGGTCCATATGTACTGCATGGTCCCCGGCGGAGGCACCAGATACCTCTCCGAGATCTCCGCGGGAGATCCCGTCCTCGTCTGCGACAAGAGCGGAAAGACCCGTACCGCCAGCGTCGGAAGGTGTAAAGTGGAGGTCAGACCTCTGCTCATGGTCACCGCCACCGACGGAAAGAAGCAGTACAATGTCATCCTTCAGAACGCCGAGACCATTAAGGTAGTTACTGCCAAAGGTGCAGTTTCCGTTACCAAACTGAAGGCAGGAGACAAGGTGCTGGCGCATCTCGCATCCGGCGGCAGGCACTTCGGCATGAAGGTCGAAGAGACCATCACGGAGAAGTGAACGATGCGCGTCTGCGCCTCTTATGGGTCCGTTCCGGATGTCCCGGCCGACGCGGACATGCACGAGATAAGACTCGATGTCTTTGATTCGGTTCCGTCGTTTGCTGATAAGGACTCCATAGTGACCCTTGCGGGTAGGGACATCTCCCTGATCCCGGAGGGTTTCCCGGGACTGGTCGACGTCGGAGAATCCGACGTCGACATTTCTTTCCATAAGATCCGTTCCGTTCATGATTATGAATCAACACCGTCCTTTGACGATCTGGCACATATACTGAACACAGGTGATCAGGAGCTTTCCAAGTGCGCCTGTATGGTGAATTCGTTCTCCGATCTCCACGCGATTTTCCGTGCCGCCACCTCTGTGAAAAGGAAGCATCTTCTTCTCGGAATGGGCGAATTGGGAACCATCACCCGTATCCGTCAGACCCTTCTGAAGAATGATTTCTCGTTCGGATATGTGGGAAAGAAGACCGCATCGGGACAGCTCTCCGTCGAAGAGATGAAAACCTTGGGCGACGACTGTAAGGTCGTCGGTCTGGTCGGCCACCCCCTCGGACATTCAATGTCACCTCAGATACACCATGCCGCCATGAAGGCTGCAGGTATCAACGGGATCTATCTGAAGTTCGATTCTCCCGATCTGGCACATGTGGAAGATGTCATCCGCGAATACAACTTAACAGGGGTTAACGTCACCATCCCCTATAAACAGGAGATCAGGGAACATCTCGATTCCGTGGAAGGTGCGGCCGATTCAATCGGGGCTGTGAACACCGTTTTGAACAGGAACGGCAGACTGATCGGTACCAACACCGACTATGCCGGAGTGACCTACGCCTTCGAGAGGGCAGGCAGGAAACTGTCCGAATGTAGCAAGGTCCTGGTGTTCGGCACCGGAGGTGCCGCACGTGCCGCTGTTTATGCGGCTCAGGAAGCAGGTTGCGACGCTTTCGTTCTAGGGAGGACTCCCGAAAATGTCAGTAAACTGTGCAACGAGATGGGCTGTCATGCAGCCCTTGACAGGTCTATCGGAAGTTACGATGCCCTGATCAATTGCACCCCCATCGGGATGTATGAGGATTCGGAGTACATGTTCGATCTTTCCGAATTGAGCCCCAAGATCGCGGTAATGGACATGGTCTACAACCGCAAGACCCAGCTGGTGGAATCTGCAGAAAAAGCAGGATGTCCTATCGCTTCCGGAAAGGATATGCTGATCGGTCAGGGAGCACTCGCATTCGAGAAATGGTTCGGTGTTTCGCCAGACACCGAGGTTATGAGGAAGTCGTTCCAATGAGTGGAATCGGGATCTCTTTCGGATGTATTTCAGTCATCAACGGCATCGTGAACGGAAAGGCTGCCGTCATCGGTATCAACCTGAAGACCGAGGCCGTTTTCACCGAAGGAGGTTCCGGGCAGATCATCGAGATTGCGGGTTCTGAGAGCACCGATGACAACCTTGCCCGCATCTGTGTCAGGCGCACAT
>CAVGRR010000027.1:0-19554 GCA_963631655.1 Eggerthellaceae bacterium | reverse complement strand
GGACAGGTGTCGGTTTGGGCCTCACAGCGGGCTTCTCAACGGGTTTTGCCTTCGGTGTTGGGGTTTCAGCATAATGGTCCAGATCGTCCCTGATCAAAAAGTAATCAGACGGCATCAAAGGACCCTCGCAACGGATAGCCAGGTAGTCTTCATCTATGTAAATTTTTTTCACAACAAGTCCATCTTCCCGCAGAATCTTTCCGTGATCCCGATGAAGGAAATAGCTTGGCATTTCCTCATATTGATATCCAGCCACATTTTCATCAAAGGTTGCAAAATACCGAGGAAGCTCAAAATTGATGGATGGATCCAACCCTTTGAAGTAGCGAATAATGCTATTCGTTGCCACACGAGAAACAGCAGTATCCTGGTGGACTCTTTTTTTCGTGGATTTTGGTGCCGGTGCCGGGGCGGGTTTTGCCTTCGGTCTCTCCTTCGGGGTTCCGTACTCGTCTATCCTGGGCTGTCCCTCCGGAACGGGCTGGGGATAGCCAAAACTGTCCGAGTTCTCCCTGATTTTGTAACGGTACGTGACGAGTTTTCTTCCGCTGGTTCCGAGTATGTTCAGGTATCCATCGCGGATCCTAATCTCCTCGATCTTGCAGAGCGGTCCCTGGGTGGGTTTGTCATATCCCCCGCCCATGCCGGTGTCCTCGTAGAAGAGATAGATCGCGGTGTTTCCGTCCCTGTCCGTCACGGGCTGTAGCCAGCGGCGTATGACGGTCTTGAATTTCTCGGTCCCCGGAGAGACAAGCCTTCCGTCGTCGATCACCGAGAATACGCACTTTTCACGGTCCGATTTCGGCGGACCGTAGAAAAATTCATGGACGGCGTTGGCATCTCTGCGGAGGACCTTCATGTCGAGATCCCCGTAGGACTTGAAGTTGCCGGCTTCGGATCTGGATACGACGGGACGTGTCTTCAGTCCGTATTTCGTTTTCATTTTCTTCTGCTCCTTGCTGTTTTGGTTGTTTTCTTTGCTGTCGTTTTGGTGTTGTTTCCACGAAGGAAGGTATTAATACCGCGTGGGCCAATGTTGTCATCAGACCCATGTATCGTCGTATTCCGGCGACAGGAGGGATATGGTATCACCCATGCGCGACTGCGCCCGAATCCTGCCGACCTGTTTTGAATAACACGGAGACGGCCCGACATGGGTTGTGCTTTTTTCCGATTTGCAATGATTACCCCGTGCCTTTTTGCGAAGTTCTCCCCTTCGTCGTTGCTTACAGCTTTCCGATACTGTCCAACAAACGAATCGGCCAACTGTATGGCCGGATCGAACTCGGAATCATAGAATCTGACTGGGGAATGTATGGCCAGCGATTTTCCACTGATGTCAGAGAACGCGGCTTCGGCACATGTGTACAACATATCTTCGTTGAGATATTCCGACTCGTCAACGCGGATATGGTATATGCCGTCGGGGCCGTTCTGTGCAATCTTGATTAGCAATCTGCTCAGCGCACCGAGATACAGGACAGACCCCGCCCCAGAACTCTGATCGGCTTTCTTTTTGTACGGAACGGATACGGCAAACAGTGCAAATCCCTGTTTTTCCAACTGATCCATCACACGGAAATCCATCGTCGAACTGGAACGGATATGCTTGATTTCCCCTGTAGCTTCCCTGTATTTCCCGGATTTTGTTTTTTCGGGAAACATTTGCATTACTCTGTAAGCATCCAGCGGATCTCCGGAAAGTATTGCTCCCATAGTGAACGGCCTGGAGTCAAATCCGTCGTAATATGGGTGGCCTGATTCATCGATTGTGACATACCAGATCGGTACGCCTTCGGCGGTTTTACGACCGTATTCCCATTTCGGCGGGGTCATGAAAACTCCTTTTCATCGGTTTTCATTTTCTTCTGCTCCTTGTAGTCTTTTTGGCCACGGTTTTCTTCTTCGCCACGGTCTTTTTCGCGGACCTGGGTTTCCTGTTCCAGAGATCGTAAATTCCGGGCTGAAGACCCAGATACCACATGCGGCCGTCCGCGGTCTTGCCGTAGGTGTCGTAGAGATCCCCTGTGACACACTCACTCACGCAGAATCCTTTCACACAGCCGAACTTTTCAAGAACTCCGGGCACCGGATCTATCGGCGGAAGGACATCCATGGCGTACTGATACTCGGACTCCGTGATCTCGATCGGGAACCTTTTCGCGCGTACATCGGCATCCCTTTTGTCGAGGAACTTTCCGAATTTGCCCAGAACCTCACGGTTCGCGTCCGCGTATCTCACGAGTTCGTCCATTATGCAGTTGATCTCTTGTTCGAGATCGTAATTTTCGATGATCTGAACGTTTCCGGCACCGTTGAGGCGGATCCAATCGCCGTTCCAACTGTGAATCAATCCGAAATACGTTGCACGGGCCGCGTCGTAAGGTGTCCTGAAGACCTCGTTGAACCATTCTTCGGTGAACTCCTCCGGCGGAGAAATCGATGTCTTGCCTTCGGCATCGGCCTCGCGCCACACGTCAAGTGCCCTGTCGGGGAAACGGGCCTTGTCCGTCAGGTAATCCCTGATCGCAAGGGTGTTGTCCATCAGAAATACCCCCCGTCCTTGGCGATCGTGATGTCTTCGCGGGACCGTTCGAAATATTCGGTAAGGGTCCAGTTGCAGCCGCACTCGATGCAATGCAGACAGGTCTCCGTGATCATCCTTTCGTCGGTGTCGTAGAACGGACCGTGCCTACAGGTCTGGTATCCGGGCGCACCGCATTTGGGACATTTGGCGGTCATATGTGCCCCCTGTTTTGTGTTCCTTTTGCTTTCATTACTTCTGCTCCTTGCTGTTTTGCTTGTTTTTGGTCTGTTTTTTCGAAAAGGCTTTTTATACTACGGTGACAATGGAATAATAGCCGTATCTGGGGGGGAAGACCGCTCTGCGGCGATTTTTACTCTTAATTCAGTACCTCTTTCTGAAGAATCCGCATTTCCTGTTCTCGGACATCACGGTTTCTGGATCGATCTCGGTTCCGTCCAGCTTGTAAACGGTCGAGCGGGAAAAGTGGAAGTAGTATCCCCCCACGACTTCGGGGGCACAGTCCTCGGTGATGTCCTCGTAGATGTAATCGTCGTCCCCCAGGTTGTCCAGGAACGACATGATCGCTTCGTAGTCGGGCGATGAATGGAAATGGTTGCTGTTCTGCCATACGGCGGATACGGATCCGTCCTTGTCTTTGGCAACCCTGTCCGGCCCTTCGGTCAGCGTGGTCAGCAGACGGAGAAAATAGATCCCCGCGTCAGGCGATACCGAGATACCGAAATCGGTGTACTGGGTCATGCCTTCACCTCCTCCATAATGGAATCCGCGATGTTCCAGATGTCCTTCTTTCCGATGTCGAGACCCATCCTTTCGGACACGTTCATCAGCTGGATCACGATCATGTCACGCGGTCCGAAGAACGCGCACACGGGTTTGCTGTAGGTGTCCCTGGTCTCATTCATAAAGGACCTGTAGTCGTGTCCCGAAAGGTAGTCCATCAGCACGCGCAGATCGTAAACGTCCGATCCGTTGGGGGTCCTCGTGTGGTCGTTTTTGCTTTTCTTCTTGTTGCAGTTCCTGCAATTTGTGCAGTCGCCGCGGCAACATTCGTTCATTTTTCTTCTCCTTTGTCGTTTAAAATGTGGTTTTCCTTCCCATGCAGAAGATGGCGTGGATCCTGTCGGATTTTCCCTGGTGTACGCGCATCCTGATCTCCCTGCCCTTGGTCTTCGACAGTTCCTTTCCCAGAGCTTCGATCTCCGTTACCGGACCCTGGTATTCCGCGAATGTGGCGCGGAGACCGTTGTCGTAGGTGAACGTGTACCATTTGCCGGGCTTCTTGGCCGCTCCGGGGTCTCTGTATTCCGTGATCATGCGATCCCCTTGATCCAAATCGTGGCAAGTGCAATCAGAAGCCAGAGGATCCCGCGTTTGTAGGACCTCATCTTGATGGCGATGGCGGCACCTACGATCTCGCCTGTCAGGACCAAAGCTACCCAGTTGGTGTTCGCCCAGTCGATAACGGGGCCGATGGTGTCGGAAAGGTTCTGGATGGATTCTGCCAGGCCCATGGTCAGCTCCGGATCGAAAAGTCAGGAAAAGTCAGGAAAAGACAGTCTGACATTTCCATCAACTCCTCGAATAGGGCGGGATGTCGTAACGCATCCAGTACATTCCTTCGGGCGTGGAATCCGTGACTTTTTCGAGGGGCAGATACTTCGACTGTTTCAGCAGAGAGAAGTACTTGCGGGCGGCCTCTTCCTCGGTAAGATCATAGATGTCAATCGGGCCGTAGATCTCCCCGGTAACGGCATCGGAACCGAACCTGCGGTAATCCTCCGGATCGACAACGGCGGTCGAAGGGTAATCGTCCATCCTCCAGGGGGTCTCTTCATCTTCGTTTTCGGAATAATAGAAATCGTTCCGCTGACAGGCCAGCTTCCGACCGTCCTCCTCGAACACTTCATAGAAGAGAATTTCATCGTGTATGTCGTCCCAGGGATCGAACTTTTTGGATCTGGATATGCCAACCGTGCCGCAGTACTGTGGGGCATCGTAGACGCAAGGATTCTGGCACTTCTCGCACACCGAACACGGCTTGATCCTTGCGCCACATTCGGGACAAAGACTTGTGCCGTATGCCGGGATCCGAACCTCGTTGCCACATTCGGGGCACACCTCGTATGTTTTGACGTGCGGGAGGTGTTTCATTCCGAATTTGATATCCGCTTTGCTCTTCACCGCGGGGGGCCGAAGCTCGGATTTGGCAGATCTGGAAAAGAGCTTCATCTCCTTCCCTTCCTGCCGTGTTTGCGGTTGCAGACCCTGGACACGAACTGTCCGGGGCTGATCTCGTCAATGTCCCCGTATCTCATGTCTTTCCTGACACCCTTGGTTCTGGCCTCCTCGTATGTGTACGGGGCCGACATCAGGTACATGCCGCCCTCCGGGTTACGGGGCGCGGGGATCGGATACTCGAATCTCGGATTGCAGAAGGCCTCCCTCATGTACTCCGGCGTCGTTATGAAAAGAGTCTCTTTTGCATAGTCCCCCATCCTTACCTTGTAAAGACGGTAATCCCTGTAACGGCCGTCGATGATGTACAGGCTCTCGTAATGCAGACCTCTGGGTATCCGGTCCACACTCACGTAGCTTCTGTCGAAGCCGTTGTGACGGCTTAAGCTCGGTATGCCGCGGTCGACGATGGCAGCAAGGACGTTCAGATCCTTTGCCCGCCATTCCAGTTCCCCGGCGTTCACGTGCGACAGAAGGGTTGCCAGATCGGCACCGACCAGGTCCCCCTCGTGGATGAAGATGTTGTCGCCGACAACGACGACGGCCATGTCTTTCTGGGAAAGCATCAGCGTCTGCCCCCTTTCATCAAAAGATCGGCGGCGAACCTGCAATATTCCGCGATCTCCTCGAACGCCATGATGCTCAGGTTGGAGTAGAATTCCGCGACGAGCACGGTTCCGCAGTCGTATTCGGATTCAATGCGCGATGCCACGGATTCAAGTTCGTTACAGATCTGTTCGCCCGTGACGTACCTGTACTGTCTCGGATCCGCGAAAACGCGCCTGAGCCAGCATTCGAGTGTGTGGTAATCCGCATACGACTGGGATTCTCTGAGATTTATCCGGTCCGCTATAACATCGGGGCCTAACCCCGCCTCGATCATTTGTTTAATGATCCTCTTGTTGTCTGTCATTTTTCATCCCTTCGATGACAGACCCGGAACCGTGTTTTTTGCCCTTCTTGTATCGGTATGCCGATGCAAGGAAAATAGTTTATCCCAAAGTTTGGTGTTTGATTTTGTGTTTCACTTGTTCTGGGCCGTCGGAAACGGCCCAGGACGGCCTTCAGGCCGTCGGGGGTATTCCGATACCTCTTACGCGATTTTGCCGCGGAACGGCCGGATCGGAAGGGTATCGGGAATACCTGCGTTCATAGATGCATCAGCCTCGTGATCTTGTCCCACACCGTGTCGGCGAAGAACACGCCGAAGATCAGGACACCCAGTCCAGCAACCACGGTGATCGGACTCCTCCTTACGATACCCAGCACGGCAAGGATTGCTCCCGCGACGATGCAGATCAGCTTGAGGATGTTGTTCTCTGCTGGTTCGGGGTCGGGATCTTTAGACAGGTCGATGTCCTCCGGCGCGATGTAGTTCACTTTGGTCACGTCAAGCGTGATCTTCGACTGGTTGTGCATACCGTCGGAATCGCACGTGGCAAGCTGTGTGATCTGCAAGGTGTAACCTTCTCCGATCATCACCGTTTCATATCCTTCGGCATCCATTCCCGCTTCTTTCCAGGCGTTCAGTTCCTGCCCGGTGTTCCAGATCGCAACGAGACAGTTCTGGGTAACCTCGTGGTCGACACCCATTTCCAGCGTGACGGAATCGCTCTGGAAGAACGGCGTGTAGATCACGTCCTTGTACACGGCGTTGCCGAACTCGTCGAGGATGGTTCCCCTGACGAAGGGTGCGTCCATTCCGTCCCCGTAAAGACCGATCTTGAGGTCCTTCAGTCCGTCCTCACCATACCTGTCGTAGTAATCCGAAAGCTGCTGCATGGCGGAAAGGGTCAGGACTTCGTTCATGGACGAGGAAAGGACCGAGGTGTTGTACACGTTGGAACTCATCAGAGTGGTCACGTTGTGATCTTTGGCGTTCGCCCTGTCGTAGATGTCCCAAACCGCGTTGGCGGCGTTGTTGGCACTGACGGAGGTCCAGTACAGTTTGTCAAGTAAGGTCTGGTAGGCGGTCAGTATGTTCGTGATCTCCACGGCATCGGGTTTGTCCTCCCCGTCGGGGGTGTCGTCGGGAACCACTTTGAAGTACATGTGTTCGTAGTACGAGGTTCCGGACACGATCCTGTTCCCGTCGAGGTAGGCAAGAGAGATGTCGGATCCCTTCTGCATCGCAATTCCCGCTTTCAGGGTGATGTCGGATCCCATCACGGCGGAGAAGGTGTCCCCTCCGAGGGTTACGTTCGTCACGGTGTAGATACCTGGCTTGAGGGAAAGATCGGACAACATGTTCTTTCCGGCGTTCAGGGTGTAGGTCTGTCCGTTCTCCCCGACGATGGTGGTTGCCGATCCGAAGTTGTAGATGTATCCGGGCTTGTATGCGTCGGATTCCTCCGATACAGTGGTGTCGGCGGTGACGATGTATCCTTCGGAGATGTCCCCGATGTAGATCTGTCCCGTCCCTTTGGCGACGGAGACCAGATCGGCGTTGACACCGGATTTGGTCAGTTTGTCGGTGTTGTCAAGGACGAAACCGACGGACATTTTGTCCTTGTAGGTGTCCTTGGTGTTCCAGTCAGCGATCTTCTCGGAGAGTTGGTCGAAGAACGAGTTGAACTGGGCGACGGCATTGGCTGTCATTACACTGTTGTTTTCATAGGCACGGGCACCTTCCAGGATGCTGTTTCCGTCGTAGACTGCTCCGGATTTCCATTCGGTGTAGGCTTCGAGTTCCGCCTGGCGGATCCAGTGTTCCTTGGTCATTCCCCATAACTGGGCGTAATTCGCGTTGGCATTGGCCGTGAAGGCGGAGGCCACGGAGGTCACGTCCGCAACGTTATTGGCCGCGGACAATCTCAGATACGGCTGAACATCGGTGTCGCTTGAACCGTTGAAATAGCCGTGGGCAAACCATCCCGCTCCGGCAGATACACCGGCCAGTGCGATCAGGCCGAAGACAATCAGCGGGGCTATTTCGTCCGGTTCCTCTTCCGGTTCGGTGTAGGCGATCCCCGCACATGAGGCACAGAGGATCGCCAGCACGGAGAACACGGCGAATGTTTTCGTTTTCATTTCGGACATGTTGTTCTCCTTTTGGCGTTTGATTCAGAGGAATTTCCATACCGCGAAGGCGGCCGCGTAGAGGATCAGGGCACCTGCGAACATCCTGGGGTCTCCGAGGAAGTAGGTTCCGACGAGACAGAGACATCCGAGAATCACACAAACGGCGACAGCGATCAGCTGTGTCGCGTCGGTTCCGTCGTCTTCGGTCTTCTCTTCGGTCTCTTCTCCGTCTTCTCCGGATGCTTCTGCGACAACAGCGGTCACAACGGTGTCGGTGGTGACGTTCTCAAGGACGTTCTGGGACACGGTATAACCTTCGATCTCTTCGACGGCCAGGTTCTCCCCGTAGGGCACGGAATAGGTGGCAAGGACCTCTTCTCCGCACACGATTTTGACTGTGCAGAGGATCTGCTTCGCAGAAAGCACGGTGTCGGAACCGACAGAAACAAGGGTCACTCCGGAGAATTCGTATCCTTCGAGGGCGGGAACGGTCACGTCGGATCCGGATTTTACGGTCTGGGTCCAGATCGCTTTGTCTCCGCACACGACAGATACGGTCACGTCGCCGGTCTCGACGGCGGCCTTCTCGGCGGTGACGGTTTCATCCGCTTTGATTGCCGGGATCGAGGTCTTGGAAAGGGTGTAACCTTCGATTGCGCCTATGATCACATTGGTTCCGTATTCCGCGTCGATCTCGTCGAGGACGGTCTCTCCGCATTTCACGGTGACTTTGCACACGATCTTGGTGGCTTCAACGGTCTCATCGGCGGCGATAGCAGTTATCGAGGCCTTGGACAGGTTGTATCCTTCAATGGGATCAATGGTCACGTCTTCTCCGTAATCGGCGGTGTAGACGGCAAGAATCCAGCCGTTATAGGCCACGGTCACGGTGTAGGTGTTCAGGGTCGCGGTCACGGTCTCGTCGGCCTTGATGGCGGCGACGGAGGTCTTGGAGAGGGTGTAACCTTCGATTGCGTCAATGGTCACGTCTTCTCCGTAATCGGCGGTGTAAGTCTTGAGGACATTTTCTCCGCATTTCACGGTCACGGTGCAAACGATCTTGGTTGCGGTGACTGTTTCATCAGCTTTGATGGCAGTGATAGTGGTCTTGGACAGGTCGTATCCTTCGATGGGATCAATGGTCACGTCGTCCCAGTAGTATGCGTTGATTTCCCTGAGAACGGTATCTCCGCATTTCACGGTGACGGTGACAGGTATTCTCTCCGCGTCAACAACGGTGTCGGCGGTGACGTTCTCGACGACGGCCTTGGCAAGGGTGAATCCTTCGATCTCGTCGAGGGTGACGGTCTCCCCGTATCCGGCCCTGGCAGAACTAATGGTAATTCCTTCGCACACGACGGTGACGATGTAGACGTTCATCTCCGCAGTGACGGTCTCATCAGCTTTGATGGCGGTGATGTATCCCTTGGACAGGGTGTAACCGGGGTAGTCTCCGAGGATTACGTTGGAACCGTATTCCGCGTCAATCTCGTCGAGGACGGTCTCTCCGCATTTCACGGTCACGGTGCAAACAATCTTGGTGGCGGTAACGGTCTCGTCTGCCTTGATACCGGTTATGGCGGTCTTCGAGAGGGTGTAACCTTCGATTGCGTCAATGGTGACATCTTCTCCGTAATCGGCGGTGTAGGTGGCAAGGATCCAATCTCCGGACACGACTTTGACTGTATAGGTTGCCAACTCGGCATCGGGGGTGGCGGTGACTGTTTCATCCGCTTTGATTGAGGTGATCGCGTTCTTGGAGAGAATGTATCCTTCAATCTCGTCGATAATCACGTTGGTTCCGTAGTCCGCGGTGATGGTTTTGAGGATGTTTTCTCCGTTCTTGACGGTCACGGTGCAAACAATCTTGGTGGCGGTAACGGTCTCGTCGGCCTTGATACCGGTGATAGAGGTCTTTGCCAGCTCGTATCCTTCGATGGGGGCGATGGTGACATCTTCTCCGTAATCGGCGGTGTAGACGGCAAGGATCCAATCGCCGGAGACGACTTTGACGGCGTAGGTGTTCAGGGTCGCGGTCACGGTCTCGTCGGCTTTGATACCGGTTATGGCGGTCTTCGAGAGGGTGTAACCTTCGATTGCGTCAATGGCAACGTCGGATCCGTAGTCGGCAGAATAGGTCTTGAGGACGTTTTCTCCGCATTTCACGGTCACGGTGCAAACGATCTTGGTGGCGGTAACGGTCTCGTCGGCGGCGATTGAAGCGATAGAAGTCTTGGAGAGAGTGTATCCTTCAATCTCCGGGATCGTGACATCGGAACCGTATGCAAAGGTCTCGGTCCAGATGGTATCGTCTCCGCATTTTACGGTCACGGTCTTGTCCCTGATGTCGATAACCTGGGTGGCATATTGTGCCACAAACGAGGCCGTACCGCTGAACTTTCCGGCTTCGATAGTCATATCCGAGGCGTTGTACACGGTGGCCAGGTTGGTACAGTCGTAGAACGCGGGTATGCCGATCTTGGTGAGCGTCGAAGGAAGGGTGACGGAGGTCAGGGTGGTACAGCCATTGAAGGTATCCGAATCGACGGTCACGGTCCCTTCGGGAATGGCGTAGGATGTCTGGGTCTTTCCTTGGGGGTAAAGCAGCAGTTGGGTCTTGTCCTTGCTGAAAACCACACCGTCGACGGAACACAGGTTCGGATTACTACTGGACACGAAAACGTCGATAAACGACGAACCGCCGAAAGCGGAAACAGAATCCACGGAATCGGGTACGGTCACGGAGGTTATGCCGGTGTTACTGAACGCGCCGTTTCCGAGGAAGGTCAGGGACTGGGGCAACACCACGGAAGTGAGGTTGGTACATCCGCAGAAGGCCTGGGGGTTGATGGCTGTCAGCGTATCGGGGAAGGTGACGGAGGTCAGAGAGGTCGCGTCGTAGAATCCATGGGCATCGATCACTGTCACGGTGTAGGTCTTTCCGTCGTGGACCACGGCGGAAGGAATATCATATGATGTCGCGACGACTTCGCTGTTCCTTTTCACGGAAGCGGTCATGGTGTCGTCGTCGTAGGTGAACACGTACAGGCACGTGGCAGTGATCTCGGTGTCCGCGGTGACGTTGGTCAGAGAGGTCGAGGACAGCCGGTAGTTCTCGAACTCAGGAACGGTCACGTCGGATCCGTAGGATACCTTCTGGGTCCAGAGGACTTCATCTCCGCATTTCACAGTCACGGTCTTGTCGGCCGCGTCGATCACTTCGTCGGCGTAGGCCGCGATGAATCCGTAATCCTCCGATCCGGCGGTGATGGTCAGGGAAGAGCCGTTGTAGACGGTCTTCATCTCGGAACAGTCGAAGAACGCATCAATTCCGATCGCGTAGCTGTGGTTTCCGAGTTTGACGGATTTCGCGCAACATCCGCAGAAGGCACCTTCTCCGATAACCATTCCGGATCCCGAAAGGTCGAGGCTTTCGATTGCGCTCGATTCAAATGCGTAGTACTCAATCTGGATCACGGAGTCGGGGAACGTAACCGAAGAGTACTGGGAATTGGCCATGGCATTGGCACCGATAACGGCGGTCCCTTCGGGGATGGCGTAGGTTCCGGTCCTCGCGGACGGGTTGCACACCAGAGTGGTCTTGTCGGCGGTGAAAACAACCCCGTCGACGGAGACGTAATCTCCCCCGTCTTCGATCTCGACGGATGTAAGAGTGGTGCTTTGGAAGAGACCGCAATTGTAAACGTCGCACTCGTTTCCGAGTTTTACGCTGGTGAGGGAGGTGAGGTCGCTGATATCGTAGTTCTGCGATCCGGTGAGTTCGAGCCTGACGATCTCGGAACATCCCTTGAAGGCTCCCGCGAATATCTGGGTCACGGTGTCGGGCACGGTAAAGGTTCCGGAATAATCGGCGGGAACCTTGTAGAGTACGGTCTTGTCCGCGCTGTAGAGGACACCGTTCTCGTCTGTCACGAAAGAGGTGTTCCCTTCTGCGATATTGATTGTCTTGAGGGAAGAACATTCGTAGAGGGCACCGTTGCCGATGCTGGTCACGTTCTTTCCGAGGGTTATGGTTTCCAGGGCGGTACATCCCCTGAGAACGTTATCGGGAAGGGATGTGACACCGGATCCGAAGGTGATGGTCTTCAGGGCGGTGTTGAACTGGAAGGCTGCGGAAGAGATCGCGGTCACGGAATCGGGAACGGTGATCTCGGTCGCGGAGATGTTTCTGAAAGCCTGGGATCCGATGGAGGTGATGGTAGTGGGGATGGTGATTGACGTGATCTCCGTGTGCCCGATGAAAACATCCTTTCCGATGGCGTTCACGACGAAGACACCCGCCCCGCTCACGGTGATCGAGGTCGGAATGGTGACGGACGCGGCACTTGTTCCGGCGTAGGTCTTCAGGGTGGCGGTCAGAGTGTCGGTGTTGTAGCTGTAGGTCATGTTGCTTTCTGTGTATTCGCCCGTGGTCGCGTCGGATTCATCCGACATTATCGGGACGAAGGCCGCCGCCATGACAATTGCCAGGAACAGCGGCATCAGTGTTTTTACGATTGTTTTGTTCATTTTTTCTCCAAAAAGGTTTTGAAAAGAGGTCCCTGTCACAGGAACCTCCTTGCGATCATGAAAATTGCCAGAAGTCCGACGATGCAGACGGCGACGGTCTCCACGGTATCGAGATCGAAAGAGTTCTCTTTCTCCCCTCCATCCTCTTCGCCTTCGTTCTCTCCTCCCTTGTCGCCGCTGCCCTTCTCCTCTTCATCTTCGTCAGAAGCGGATCCGGAACCTGCGACGGTGTAGGTACGGTAGGCATCGAAATCGCCCTGTTCGGTCTTGACGGACACAGTAACCTTTCCAGACGAGTTCTCCGCGACGGTGTGGGCCGGGATCGAACTCGTTGTGTAGTATCCTTTGAATCCGTCGGAAAACGAGACCTTCGTGAGAGAGCTGGCAACCTTGAGTTTAACGGTGACGGATGTGCCGGAAATTTCAAGATCGAAGATCGGCAGATATTTCGCCCTGAGCGTCATATCTCCGGCGACGGGATCTGAGAAATCCCAGGCTGTGTCTCCGTCGTACCATCCGAGGAAGGCGTAACCATCCTTTGAGGAAGCGACAGGTTTGGTCACGGTCTGTCCGGTCTTGGTGGAAACACTTGTGTAAACCCCGTTGTCGATAACGAAGTTGACGGTGACGGATGTTCCGGTATCCCCCGACGTACCGCCCGATCCCTCTTTGACGGACCATACGGCATAGAGCGTCCAGATGATCTGCGTCGCTTTCCCCGGAATCTCCATCGTCACGGTCTGTCCGGGCTGGTACTGTGCGGTCGTGGAATCAGGATCCTTGGACCATCCGGAGAAGTTGTATCCCGTCTTCTGCGGACCGTAAGAAGGAAGCTGGAATGTCGCCGTGATGGAAGTTATCGTCTTGTACATCTGCGGCGGGACGTTGATGACACCGGATCCGTTGCCGTTGAAGGTTATCAGGAACAGATACTTCGTGACGGTCTCGCGATCTTCTTCTTCGACATCGGGCAACGTTTCGGTTTCGGACCATACGGCATAGAAGGTCACGGTCTCGGAATCGGTGCAACGGTAGGTTCCGTTACCCAGATACTGCGGGTTCGTGGAGTCCTTGTTCTTGGACCATCCCGCGAAATTGTGTTTCTCGTAGGTCCAGGGACAGTCGGTCAGGGTCACGTCGAACGGTACTCTGTTCGAGGTCCCTTCGTCAGTTATGCTGTCGGTCGTTCCGTTGTTGGCGTAATACGTAATCTTGTAGGTGTAGATGTTCTCGGACCATACCGCGTAAAGAACAACCTCGCCGGAATCGTTGAAGGTGTACTGTCCGTTAGAAAGGAAGGCTGGCGAAGCCGCATATTTCGTTTCGGCCCATCCGCTGAAGGTGTATCCTTCGTAGGTCCAGGGACATTCGATCAGATCCACGGTGAATGACTCGCCTTGGAATGTACCTTCAACCGGCACGCTGTCAGACGTTCCGTTGTTGGCGTAGTACGTGATCTTGTAGGTGTAGGTCTTCGGTTCGAACACGGCATAATAGGTCGTTGTCGCATCGATTTTCACACTTGTTCCAGCGTCGGCGGTGCCTTTTCCGGGATCGTATTTGGTCGAAGACCATCCCAGGAAATCATACCTCGAAAGATTGAATCCGTTGACGGGAAGGACGTAGGTGTATCCGGGATAGACGGTGTAGGTAACATCCTGAATACCGTTTCCGGGGTTTTTGCAATACAGATTTACGGTGGATCCAGTCGGATTGCCCCAGACGGCAACGAGTTCGGTGTATTCGCCTTCGGCCGAGTAGACGTACCCGGCGGGATAAATCGGATCCGACGAAAGGCCAGTCTTGTTCCATCCGAGGAAGGTATAACCGGATTTTGTTACGCTCGAACTGTTCTTCAGGACCGCGGTCCCTTCGGAAGCCACCAGATCCGCGATGGCTCCGTTGTAGTAGCCTCCGTTCGCGTTGTAGGCAATGACACCTAAGACACCCGAAGCTATCACGGAATCGGCATCGTAGGTGCTGGCCGTGAGGGGCATTTCCTTCAGTTCGACGGTGTATGATCCTCCGATAGGATAGACCGCCGGAGATCCTTTGACGGTGATGTTCCAGCCGTTCTGGTATTTTACCGATGAATCCCTGTCGGGAAGCTTGACGGCTGTACCGTAAGGGCCGCATACGTCGTATGATCCATATGTCACATGGCAGATGTTCGAGGGATCGTTGTCGTCGTAGACAGAAACATACCAACGGCAATCCAGATCTTCGAGATCGCCATATGAACCTCCTATACCTTTGGTCTGCATTTTGACTGTTATTTCATAAATCCCCGACTTGGACGGTGTGCCGGAAAAAGTGAAACCTCCGGTCTTGGAGATATTGAGAGTCAGCCAGTCCGCGGAGATCGAGACGTTGGTACTCGTGGCCGTGGACGATATCGGAGAACCGTTGCCGGTGACGGTCAGGATATACTTTATGTACGTTCTGTTGAGGGCGTTTTTCATCAACAGGTACGAGCCTGTATTATCATCGACGGTAAGTCCCGGACTTACGCCCGTATGCACGGCCAGGTGCTGTGCTTCAGTGTCAGTATCACTGGAACTTCCACCGAATTTGCCGATGCAGTCATAGGTAAGATCCTTCCACTGTGCAGTGAAGGTTACGTTTCCGGTGACGGTGTATGCCTGTCCTGGATAGTAAGTAGTGCTTCCCGCTTTCCATCCGGTCAGAACATACCCTGCATACGAGATCTGATCGTATGATGTGTTTGCCGTTCCGGACGCTTTGTACTCGGTGGGCAGATAGATCGTATTGCCGTTGAGTACATGCTGCGAATACCCTCCGGTCCCTCCCGCGGAATCGAAGGTGACGGTGTGCGCACCGACATCCGCGGATCCGTACTCGTCGGCGGCGGACGAAGCGTCGCTCTCCGAGGACAGCATAGAGAACACGAAGGACACCGCGACGACCGTGAGAAGGATGGTTTTGACTGATGTGCGCATAACCTTTCTCCTTCAGTAAAGATCGCGGTAGCTTCTTTCGGGATAGATGTCTATCCTGCGGATGTCCTTTCCGTAGTTCTGTGTCACATATTTCCTGGCCTGTTTTTCCGATCTGAATCCGTACACACCGCTGGACCAGTAGCCTTCGTAGGGGCGGTAGTCCTTACCGACGAAGTACGGATCGTCGTCGTCCGGTCTTCCCACGTATCCAATGGCGATATGCTGGCCGTCGGGCGTTTCCCACACCTCTGTGATGTGTCCGCCTTGAGAGAGCCAGCCGCGTTCGTTCTTCGATATGAGCGGATCTTTTCTGAAAATCATGATTTTTCACTCCTTTTTCAAAAAGTGAGGGGTTTTACCCCCTCGGAAAAGAATCGTTCAGGCCCCCGTTCCCTTGACAGAAAGAGATCCGTCGGTGACGGAATTCGTGAAGTCCAGGATGGGATCGACGATGACATCGAAGGTGACATCCCTGGACAAAGTGGATCCGTCGGAGAAGGTTCCGGTGACGGTCACGGTCACTTTGTAGGTGGTGGTGGAGGTCACGGAGGGGCATGTGTAGGTCACGAGTCCGCTGGTGCTGACGCTGGCGGAACCTCCGGTGACGGATTTGACGGCGTAGGAGACCGATCCCCCGTTGTTCGCGGATGCGGTGATCTGGTTGGTGTAGCTGGCATTGCTCTTTCCGTAGATGTCAGAGGCCGATGCTGATACCGTGTTCTCGGACCACTGGGCGGTGGCAGTCGTCACGGTTCCGAAGGCGACGGAAACGGTCTTTCCCGCTGCGTAAGTGGTGCTTCCGATCTTCCAGCCGGCGAAGGTGTATCCGGATTTGGACGGCCCCGAAGCCAGAGTGACGCTGGAAGATCCGCTGGCCGTGTTCCAGACAACGGATGGTTCGACGGTGGATCCGCCGTTGCTGTCGTAGGTTACCACGTGGGAATATGTTCCGCTGACATCGGTCGTGACGACGAAGGTGATCGTTCCGTATGACGCGCCCTGGTGGTTCGCCGAAACGGTGAACGTACCGGCCTTGAGGAAGATACCGCTCACGTTCCTGTCGGTGTCGTCGCTGGTGTCGTAATTGGTAAGGGTCAGGCCGCAGGCGGAATCGGAGAGGTACAGCCTCATGGCCGTATTCGCGGTGCCGGAATAGGTGATGTCCACGGAAGATCCGACGGTCGCGTAAACCGTGGTGTTCTTGTAATCTGTGAAATCGCCGGTGACGGACGTTTCCGCCCATGTCGCTTTGGCGGTGACGGAACTGTTCGCGGCTACGGAGACCGAAGCTCCGGCCTTATACAGGGTGCCGTTTACCATCCATCCCACGAAGGGGGATCCAGATTTGGTGGGTGCCGAAGCAAGTGTGAGACTGGTCGAACCGGAATTGGTGTCGGTCTTGACGGTGTTGGATACCGAAGATCCTCCGTCGGTGCTGTACGTGATCGTGTGGGTGTAGGTGATGGCGGTCCACTGGGCAGTGGCTGTTACTGAACTGTTCGCAGCAACGGAAACTTTGTCTCCCGCTGCGTAAGTGGTGTTTCCGATCTTCCAGCCTTTGAAAGTGTAACCGGATTTGGTGGGTGCAGAAGCCAATGTCACGCTGGAAGATCCCGAATTGGTGTCGGTGACTACGGTGTTGGAAACCGAAGATCCTCCATCGGTGCTGTACGTGATCGTGTGCGTGTAGTAGGTGGGCGTCTCTTCTGCTTCTTCGCTTTTGATCATCACGACACCGGTGACGTTATCGGCATCGGTTCCGATCTCGATGTATGCGATCTTTCCCGCTTCAGTGGCGTAAAAGCTGAGGCTGGAAGAACCCAATTCGACGGAGAATGTAGAACCATCGGGCGTGACATTGTATCCGATACCGCAGACGCTGGATACTCCGCCGATGGTGACAGTCCTTCCTGTGGGAACGACTATCGTGTACCCTACCAGGTATTCGATGGATTCATCCGCGAGACTATCGTACATTTCATCATCCTCAAATAGCTGTCCGGTGTGGAACTCGTCAGTATTTACTGCAACAAATCTGAGAAACGTCGTTTCGTTTTCTCCATCGGAATCGCAATCCCCGGCCAGATATGTCTCTGCGCAGCTGAATGTGTAGTTGTAACTTTTATCATCCCAGCCAGAACCACTGGATGTGACGTCGATTGTGGTGCCCAGGGCGCAATAGACGGTTTGGGTGTCAAAACCATTGTCGATCCACTCGTTACAATCCACTTCACCAGAGAACGAATCAACGAATCCGTAGCTGTCATAAGTGTACGAGAAGTCCATGCCGCAATCGGCAGCTTTGCTGATGAAATTCTCGAAACCGAGAACCGAAGAGGTGGTGGATGAAGAAGCCGCATCATAAGCGTTGAACGTGTATGTTCCTGACGATCCATCTCTGGCAGTTCCCGTGACCGTGAATGTACCGGTCTTGGCAACAGTGCCGGAGATGTACCTGTATCCGATGGAACTGTCGTAACCTGCTGTGATCCCATAGCTGTCATCGGAAACAGACAGGGAGAACTGTGCAGGGGCGATCTGGAAAGTGATGTTTATGACACATCCTACGGCAACATTGTAAGTACCTACGGAAATTTCCGAACTAGTACCCACAAGTTTGGTGTAATTTCCGTTTGAATCAGCGATCTTGCTGGCCGTGGCATCCGTCTCTTCGGAAACGAAACAGACTCCGGTGAACGCGGCGGCGATCATTATGAACACCGCCCCGATGGCGAGGATTTTACTGTGATTCATATCAGAACGCCTCGATGAAACCGAACATATTTGCAAAACCGAACAGCAGGACAAATGCGCCGAACAACAGGATCGCGGGATGATACCTTATTCCGACACAGGCGATCAAGGCTCCGAAGACACAGACGGCAACGGCCGCGATGGGTATTTCGGATGCATTATCGTCTTCCGCAAAACAGGAATAAAGAGTCATTCCCTCGGTCAGAACGGTAGTATTATCAATCGCTACGGTGCATTTCTCGTCGGAATACCATCCGTTGAAGGTGTATCCGTCCTTTGTGGGAACGGTAAGATCTGAAACCTTGGTTCCTGCGGGAACGACGGTCTCCTTTCCGTCAATGGTGATCTTTATCTCGGCGATCTTCTCGGTGAACTTCGAATAAAGGGTCATTCCGTCCGTGATGGCGGCGGCGTTATCCACGGGGACGGTGCATCCCGCATCAGAATACCATCCGGCGAACTCATATCCGTCCTTGACGGGAATAGTGACATCCGCGACGGTCTTGGTTCCGGTGAACGATGCTTCCTTTCCGTCCACGTAATAGGTGGTGGGTATCTCGGTCCATCCGGAATAAAGGGTCATTCCGTCGGTAAGAACGGTCGAATTCTCGACGGGAACGGTGTGTTCGGCATCGGAATACCAACCGTCGAAAGTGTGTCCTTCCTTGGTCGGTACGGTCAGATCGGCAACGGCGGTTCCGTTACGTACATACTCTACAGTCCCGTCGACGGTGACGGAAACGGCGGCTTCCCACTTTGCCTTAAGAATTGTGGGTGCGGTAATTGCGGTATCGAAATCGAATTCCTCCCCGTCGCAGGTCCAGCAGTCGAAGAAATAGCCTTCTTTGACGGGATCGGCGGGTTTGGCGATCTTCGAGAAGTAGTTGTCCTCGTAGGCTCCGACACCGTAACCGTTGGTTGCGACGATGGAAAGGATCTTTTCATCTCCGTCATAGAAGTAAACTGTGGGTGCGTGCCATATATCGATCCAGAGTTCGTAGGTGTCGTAAGTATACGCGGTCTCCCCGGAGGTGTTCTGGGGGGTACAGGTTATATGATAAGTTCCGGTAGTGGCGTAGGTGTGGACGATCTCGACGGATCCTTTTTCAACGTATCCGTCAACGTCCCTGACCTCAAGGTTTCCGTCCCCCCAATCGATGGCCAATGATGTGGGCGGAACCTGGACCTGGGTATCCGAATCCGTGATCTCGCCGGCGACAACCTCAGGCAGAAGAATGATGGTCTGGTTGTACCAGATCAGCGGGTTGGTCTCGCTGTCTCCGGCGTTCGCATCGGCGGCATCCGTGAACAGGGGCACCGCCGATGCGGTTATGATAAGGGCCAGAAGAATTCCGGCCCATTTGTTCATGGAAGACATTCAGATCAGGCTCCCGCGCCCTTCACGGTAAGGGATCCGGATGTGACGGAGTTCGTGAAAGCAAAGGTCGGATCGACGATCAGGGTGATGTTCTTCGATGCGGTCGCTCCGGTCGAAGCCTGGGTCTC